>JACDGB010000043.1 GCA_013815485.1 Rubrobacter sp. | reverse complement strand
TATTCATGCAGGGTAAGCTACCGCACGCACGAGCTTTTGTCCACTTTCATCTATTTTGACCATGCGCGACCTTGTCGGCGCGGGTGGCTGTCAACCCCTCCGTCCGGCAGTTGAAGGCGGATGATGACTCTGTCGTCGGCGACTCCTCGCTCTTCTGCTTCGGGTACTTCCCGCTGTATGTGCTGAAGATGGATCACTCTTTCGCACGAGACGTGGCCGGTGAGCTCGACGACCTGGATCGTCATCGTTTCGGCGACCATCGGCCTAGCCGAGGGCAAGACCATCCACGGCGTCCGGGTCATTGTCCGGCGCCCGACCGGCGGATGCTAGAATCCATCGTCCATGTGAACTAGAGCGACCGGCGGATTGTCGGCGCCGAAAGCGGTAGAGATGCGAATAGTGCTGACAAACGATGATGGAATAGACGCTCCGGGGCTCCTGGCGGCCCGGCGGGCGCTGGAGGGTATCGGGGACGTACTCACGGTCGCCCCCGATCAGAACCGGAGTGGGGTGGGGCGGAGCATCTCCTTCGGTCGCCCATTGCACGTCGAGGAGCGCGAGATGGCCGACGGCGTCGTGGGATACGCTTGCAGCGGCACGCCGGTTGATTGCGTGCGGCTCGTGGCCCTGGGGCTCATGGACTTCGAGCCGGACATCGTGGTATCGGGTATCAACCACGGCGAGAACCTGGGCGACGATATTACCTATTCTGGCACGGTCGCTGGCGCGTTGGAGGGGATCGTGATCGGGGTCCCCGGCATCGCCGTCTCCTTGAGCATAGACCGCCCCTGGCACGAGACCGCGGATGAAGAGAACCTCGGCCTCGACGCCCGGTTGCATTTCGATGCCGTGGCGGACTTCACCGCCAGGCTGGCGAAGGTCGCCCTGAAGGGACTTCCGCAGGGGCGCATCCTGAGCATCAACGCCCCCAACCTCCCCGCCGCGCAGCTCAACGGCGCCCGCGTGACCCGGCTCGGACGCCGGTTCTACAAGGACGAACTGGTCGAGGTGCGCGACGAGAAAGGACGTCTCGGCTACGATATCTACAACAATCCGCCGGGGCATCATCCCGAGGAGGGAACGGATTTCGCCGCCATCGAGAACGCGGAGATCAGCGTGACTCCTATCCATCTGGAACTCACCGACACGGCGGGCATAGCGGAGATCAGCGCTTGGGACTTCGCCAGTTTCCTCGAAAACGGCGGACGAGCATAGCCATGCTATCCGCCGCCCTCTTCGATTTCGACGGCACCCTGATAGACACGACGGAGTTGATCCACCAGTCCATGCGCCACGCGGCAAAGGAGGTCCTCGACCGCGACTTTCCCCGCGAAACCCTCCTCGCCAACGTCGGCCAACCCCTGCCACGCCAGATGGAGCTTCTCATCGGCGACGAAAACGCCGCCGGAGACCGGTTCGCCCGCGAAATGCTGGAGACCTACCGCGTCCACAACGAGGCGCACCATGACGCCCTCATAGAAGAGTTCCCCAACGTCGCAGAATCACTCGCCCGCCTGAAGGGGGCCGGAATCAGCATCGCCGTCGTCACCTCAAAACGCCGCTTCTCCGTGGACATGGCCCTCGCCACCTTCCCTGCGCTCGGCGAGGTCGTTGACCACTTCGTCGCCATGGAAGACACCGCCGAGCATAAACCCCACCCCGCTCCGATCTTCAAAGGAATGGAACTTCTCGGCAACGTGCCGCCGGAGGATGCCGCCTACGTCGGCGACTCGCCATTCGACATGGCCGCCGCCAAAGCCGCGGGCGTCACGAGCGTCGCCGTGAGTTGGGGCGCTTTCACCGAAGATGCGCTGCGCGCCGCAGAGCCGGACCATCTCGTCCCCAACCTCGACGTGGCGGTGGACATTCTTCTTTCGCTGAAGGCTGGTGGCGCGAAGCCGGACTCCAACTCATAGTCCGGACACCGCTCTAGCTAGCGCCTCCAACTCTTCTTCCGTATTGAAAAGGTGAGTGCTCGCCCGGACGTAAGGGTTCGGGTCCGGGATGTAGCGCACCACGAATCGCTCCCGTAGTAGCCTCTCCGCTGCGTCATTCGCGGTCACGCCCGCGACCTCGAAGCTCACGAGCCCGGTTTGCGCGGGCCGGGGAGAGCGGAGGGTGACGCCGGGGACTTTTTCCAGTAGATCCGCGAGGAATTCGGCGCGGCGTCGAATGCCTTCGAGACCTGCTTCGCCGCGCTCGTATGCTGCTTCGGCCGCCGCCGCGAAACCTGCGGCCAGGACGGGGCTCATGGTCGAGGCTTCGAAGCGCCGCGCGCCGGGGTGAAGGTCGTAGTTGCCTTCCGCGTCGAAGGACTTGGGGTCTTCGATGGAGAGGTAGCCGGTGTTGGCGCCGGGGGCGTCGAAATCGGGCCGGACGTAGAGTGCGCCCATGCCCTCGGGGCCTAGCAACCACTTGTGCCCGGTGAAGGCGTACATGTCCGCGCCGGTGGCGGGCGCGTCCACGGGGATGTTCCCGACGGACTGGGCGCCGTCCACCAGGGTTGGTATGTCGAGTTCGCGGGCGAGAGCGCAGATCTCCGTCAGCGGCAAGACCTCGCCCGTCGTCCAGTCAACGTGCGAGAGCGCGACCAGTCGCGTCTTCGGTGTCAACGACGCTTTGATCTTCTCCGCCGTGATCGGAGGTGGGATCAACCTCACCTCGACTCCAAAGCGGCGGCTGAGGTTGTGGAGCGGGGCGAGGCAGCCTGGATGCTCGGTCGAAGTGGAGACGACTTCGTCGCCTTCTTGCCAGTCCACGGCCCCGACCCCGAGGTTCATGCCGTGGGTGGTGTTCTGGGTGAGGGCGACGTCGCCGGGGGCGGCTCCGATGAGGCGGGCGGTGGCCTCGCGGGCGCGGGCGTTCGTTTCGGCCTGTCGGGCGTAGAGTCCGGCGCCTTCGAGGTAGGCGGGGCCGGAGATGAGGTCGTCTGTGGCGCGCATGGCTTCGATGGTCGTGTAGGCGGGCGGGCCGGAGCCGCCGGAGTTGAGGTATATGTGATCATTCCTAGAGAGGGCTGGGAAAGAGGCGCGGGAGAGTTCTTTGGAGTCCTGGATCTCTGTCTCCTTCCATGGGTGACGATTTAGTTCTGTATAATATCCCGCTTATGCGTAACGGCAGCCTGGTACTGGTCAGCCGGCGTCGTCGTCGGCATCGTAAGAAGAGCAGGTTCGTGGGAAGGGTGCGTAACCTGCTCCTGCTCTGCCTCGCGGCGGCGATCCTGGCTCTCGTCGGGGTCTTCGGTAGCTTCAGCTATACATACGCCCAGATCTCCGAAGACCTGCCGGACCTCGACAACTACCAATCCACCGAACTCGCCCAGACTTCCGTTGTCTACGATGCGAACGGCGCGGTCGTGGACGAGCTTTATGGCGTCCAGAACCGCTACGTGGTGGATGTGGAACAGATAGATCCCACTTTGCGGGACGCGGTGATCTCCATAGAAGACCATCGTTTCTACGAGCACCGGGGGTTGGACTTCGAGTCCATCGCCCGCGCGGCGCGGGAGAACGTCCAGAGTCTCTCCATTCAGGAAGGCGGCTCGACGATAACCCAGCAACTCATCAAGAACACCTACATCGCCCAGGAGCAGCGTTTCATCCCGAGCTTCGAGCGCAAGATGGTCGAGGCGTCGCTGGCCTGGCAATACGAAGAAGAGCACGATAAACAGGAGATCCTCGAGCAGTACCTCAACACCGTGTACTTCGGGGCAAACGCCTACGGAGCCGAGGCCGCCTCGCGCACGTACTATGACAAGAACGCTGAAGAACTTGACCTCTCCGAGTCCGCGATGCTAGCCGGAATCATAAACCTCCCTGGTGCCTACGACCCGTTCTCCGACCCCGAGAGCGCGAGGGCGAGGCGTGATGTGGTTCTCGGTCGGATGCTGGCCTACGGGCGCATCACCAAAGAAGAACATGACGAGGCCGTCGCGCGGGATCTAAACCTCAGTCGCGGGCGGGTCGAGTACGAGAACGACAACGAGTATTTCCTGAATGCCGTTCGCAACGAGTTGGCCGAGCAGTACGGGGACGAGATGGTTTACGAGGGGGGGCTCAAGATCTACACGACCCTAGACCCCGAGTTGCAGGAGATGGCGAACACGGCGGTGGATGAGATCGTCAGCCCGGAGGCGGGCGACCCTTCGGCGGCGCTGGTCTCCGTGGAGCCTGGCACGGGCGCGGTTCGGGCGATGGTCGGCGGCTCTGACTTCGACCAGGTGAAGTTCAACCTCGCCACCCAGGCTCACAGGCAGGCCGGAAGCTCATTCAAGCCCTTCGTGTTCGCCGAGGCGCTGGAACAGGGGATCTCCCCCGAGACCATGTACGTCTCCAAGCACCTCGACATAGACATGGGCCGGTACGAGAAAGACTACGAGGTGGATAACTACGACTTCATCGAGCGAGGCCCGATCACGCTTGAGCGGGCGATGGCTGACTCGGATAACACGGTCTTCGTGCAACTCGCAATGGACCTCGGCCTGGAGAACGTAGTGGACAAGGTCGGCGAGATGGGCATAGACAGCACGGTCGAGGCGTATCCTTCGACGGCGATCGGGGGACTGGGCGAGGGCGTGACGCCGCTTGAGATGGCCTCGGCCTATTCGACCTTCGCCAACTCCGGTACTCACATGGAACCGTTTCTGGTGGAGAGTGTTACGCGGGAGCAGGATGGTGGCGAGGAGTTCACGGTCGAGCAGCACGACCTGGAGGGGGAGGAGGCACTGAGCCGGGATCAGGCCGCCGTGGCGACTCAGGCGATGCGGGGCGTGATCACGGAGGGCACCGCCAGCTATTACCATGACCTGGACGCGGAGATCGGACGCCCCTCCGCCGGCAAGACCGGCACCACCAACAACTTCATTGACGCATGGTTCGTGGGCTACATCCCGCAGCTCACCACGAGCGTCTGGGTCGGCTACCCCGAGGAGCGCGTCCCGATGGTAAATATCAACGGACTGAAGGAGATCAACGGCGAAAACTATCCGCTGGATATCTGGTCCCTGTACATGCAAAACGCCGTCTCGAAGTTCCCCGAACAGCAGTTCGACGTGCCGAACCCATCCCTGGACCTGGAGATAAAAACCGGCGGCCTAGCCTACTATCAGCCTCCGGAGCCAGAACCCACGGCGGAGGAGACCACCGAATCCACGACCGGCGCCGACAATTTCGCCGATGGCTCGACCAATGGCTTCGAACTCCCGGAGATCACCACCGCTCCCGAGACCACAACCTCCGAGGTCACTGCTCCCGAGACCACTGCTCCCGAGGTCACCGCTCCCGAGATCCCGACTCCTTCGGCTTCGTCGAGCGCGTCCCCCCAACCTGACGCCCGGCCACCCCGGCGGGAGCGGCCCGCGCGCGCGAATCCTCAGCGTCCGGGGCGTCGGGAGGAGCCAAACCGCCAACGGCGGCGGGACCAGTCTCCGCTGGACTCCTTGCTCCGCTAGAGTGGTTTCCGGGAGTATTGACCTTCCGCAAACCGTGCGTTTAGCCGTCAGCCATTAGCAAACGCGAATAGCCAATCGCTGACGCATGGCAGCGTTTGCAAGGAGGCTGAATGATCTTCCCACTCTTGCCGGGGATCCGGACCGCTCTTTCGAGGGTTCGTTCGAGTTTATACGAAGCTCGGGGCTGACCGCTTTGCAAATTGTTTCGCGGAGATCCTGCCGACTAGTTGTTCTTGAGTATCCGCATCACTTCGGCGTGCAATGTCGGGTTGGCTGCTACGAGGCCGTCTGAAGCCAGGGTCCAGGGTTCGCCGGACAGGTCCGTTGCCAGTCCACCGGCTTCGGAGACGAGGAGCGCGGTGGGGGCGTAGTCCCAGGCGGTGTTGTGGGTGCCAATGGAGACATCGAGGTATCCGGCCGCCACCCAGGCTCCGCGGATGCCCGCGCTGCCCAGCACGCGCGGTTGCAAGCAGCCGTCGAAGATCTCATCGAGAGCGGGCCTGAGCGCGACGTTCCTTTTCTTGCTGAACGAGAGGTCCGCTCCGACGAAGGCGTACTCCAGTCTCTGCGCGCTGCCGCCTTCGAGAGGCGCGCTCCGCCCCCCGGCGAAGTCCCGGAAGGCGCCTCCACCCCGCCTGGCATGATAGAGGTCGCCGAGGCGGGGAGCGGCGACGGCGGCGTGGGTCACCTCGCCGTCGGCCAGCACGGAGACGCAGACGCAGAACATGGGGTTGGACCGGGCAAAGTTGGCCGTTCCGTCAACCGGGTCAAGCAGCCACGTCCGACCAGTATCGGAGATCTCACCTCCACGCTCTTCGGAGAGGATGGCGTCCTCCGGGTAGCGTTGCTGTATGCGCGAGACCATCAACTCCTCGCAGAGCAGGTCCACTTCGGTGACGATGTCTTTTGGGGCTTTCTCCCGGATCTCACCCGGATCCTCGTGGCGCGAAAGGGCCAACTCTCCGGCCCGCAGAGCCAGGTCGCATACGAATTCGTGGAACTCTTCGGGAGATTCTCCCCGAGGATTACTTGAGGTATTCACGCAGGTTCTGGGTGCGGCGTTGCTCGCGCAGGAGGTTCAGGGTCTTCATCTGGATCTGGCGGACGCGCTCGCGGGTGATGTCGAACTCACGGCCGACTTCTTCGAGGGTGCGGGGTCGGTCGTCCTTCATCCCGAAGCGCAGCTCGATGATCAGACGCTCCCGCTCGGGCAACTCGTTGAGCGCCTCGCGCAGATGAAGTTTCAGGAGCGAATCGGAGACGGCGTCCGTCGGGGTGACGGTGGCCGCGTCCTCCAGAAAGTCCCCGAGCAGCGAGGAATCGTCCTCTCCAACCGGCGTCTCCAGGCTGATGGCCCGCTGGCTGATCTCACGCAGCCTCAGTATCTCCTCGATAGCGATGTCGAGCTCGACGGCTATCTCCTCGTCGAGGGGCTCGCGCCCGAGGGTCTGGGTCATGCGGCGATGAGTCCTGTGGAACTTGTTGACTTTCTCGACCATGTGGACCGGGATGCGGATGGTGCGGCCCTTGTCCGCTATCGCCCTCGTGATTGCCTGACGGATCCACCACGTCGCATAGGTCGAGAACTTGAAGCCCTTGCCGTGGTCGAACTTCTCGGCGGCCCGGATCAGGCCGAGATTCCCCTCCTGGATCAAATCCAGAAAAGACACCCCGCGGTTGCGGTACTTCTTGGCGATGGAGACCACGAGCCGCAAGTTCGCCTCGACGAGACGATCCTTGCTCCGCTTGCAGCCGCGCTCGATGCCCTTGGCGAGCCGGATCTCATCGGCGTGCGTCAACAATTTGACGCGCCCGATCTCCGCTAGATACATCCTGATGGAGTCGCCCGTTGCGACGGCGTGGGCGATCTGTAGCCTGGGCGTCGCCGCAGCTTCCTGCGCGGCAGCCGTCCCGTTCGTCACCGCGGCCTCGGAGGCACCAGCCTCCACCACGGTTATCTCCTCTTCTTCAAGCGTAGCCTTGAACTCCTCCATCTCCGTCGCTGAGAGATCACCCGCCTGAAAGAGGTCCGCTACCTCCTCCGCGCTTACGAAGCCCTGACTCCTTGCCCGGCTCAAGAGCTCGTCCGTGCGCGCCGTCATCATCATGGTGTTCTCGCTCGACATTCGTCCCCTTTCCGGCCGCGAGACCGATCCGAACCTGCCACAACCCTCCGCCGGGGCATCCAGAAAGCCACCGATTTGTTAACGTGCCGTAAAATTGACGGGCGTAGCCTAACACACCATATATGGAGGGTCATGGCGATTTTGGCCCATTTCCTGTATTTTCTCTGACATTCCTTTGTACTCATCCGACCAATTTCTCCAGGTTTCGGCGGCTTTGCAGGGATGTTTCGACAATGTAACGAAGTTCTGGCTGGCGCGGGCTGGATGCGGGTCTTGCTACACTGGACGCCGTGTTGCTAGATACAGTGCGGCTGACGGAGATTCTCGGTGTCCAGGTGCCTTCAGGCGCGGGCGCGGTAAGCGGCGTCACCCATGACTCGCGGGAGGCCGGTCCCGGCGTGGCCTTCGTCGCGGTGCCTGGCTTCAAGCGGGATGGGATCTCATTCGCCCCCGAAGCCGTCCGCTGGGGCTCGCCGCTGGTGGTGGCGGAGCGTGAAATCCCCGGAGTGCCAACCGCCGTCGTCCCCGACGCCAGGCGCGCCCTGGCCGCCCTGGCCGCCGCCGTATATGGTGATCCCTCGGAGCGCATGCAAGTCTACGGCGTGACCGGCACGAATGGGAAGACGCCGACCTCCCATGCCCTGTATGCGATCCTGGCCGCCGCGTTAGGCGAAGAATCTTGTGGTCTCATGACGACTGCGGAGACCATCTCAGGCGGCGAGCGTCAGGGTGCGCCGCCTGTCCGTACTACCCCGGAGGCCCCCGAGATGCAGCGCGTCCTCGCCGGGATGCTCGAACGGGGCGTGGATCGCGTCGTCATGGAGGTCTCTTCTCACGGCATCGCCCTAAGCCGCGTCGCCGGCACGCGCTTCGCCGGGGCGCTCTTCACGAACCTGACCCGTGATCACCTCGACCTGCACGGCTCGATGGAGGAATATTACCGGACCAAGCGCGAGCTGTTCCATTGGGTATCTCCCGAAGGCCCGAAGCTCGCCAACGCCGAGGATGCACACGGGCGACGGATCTCCTGCGAGGTCGAAGGCGTCAAGACTTTCGGTGGGACCGATGATGCGGACTACCGGGTCATGGAGGTCCGTCCGGAGCACGGCGGCACGGCCTTCACGCTCGCTTACGAGGGACGTTCCCTGAAGCTTCTGACCCCTTTGCTAGGGCCGTACAACGTGCTCAACGTCGCGGGCGCGGCAGCGTTCGCGCTGGAGGTTGGGGTCGAGGGCGCGGTGGTGAGCCAGGCCGTATCGGAGATGCCGCAGGTTCCTGGCCGCTTCGAGCGGGTGGCGGTCGGGGGGTTCGGGTTCGAGGTGATCGTGGACTACGCCCACACCGACGTTGGTCTCGAGGCCGTGTTGAAGGTCGCCCGCGAGGTGGCGGGCGGGCGCGTGATCTGCGTTTTCGGAGCGGCGGGGGAGCGGGATGGGGACAAGCGTCCCAAGATGGGCCGCGTGGCCTCCCGGCTGGCCGACCGGAGCA
>JACDGB010000314.1 GCA_013815485.1 Rubrobacter sp. | reverse complement strand
CGTAAGTCTAGCGCATGAACCTGCGGCTAAGGGTCACACACTAGCTGTTGTGGTCGGGTGAGATCAAACCTCAACTATTAGCGGAAGGATGATCGGACGCTTCTTGGTGCGGTTGGAAAGGAAGCCGGACAGGTCGCGCCGGATCTCGTTTTTCAGGGCGCCCCAGTCGGTGATGTTGCGGCTCCCCGTCCTCTGAAGCGTGCTAGTGACGACGCCGATGGAGTCCTCGACGAGACCGTTGGCGCCTTGAGGGGCGACGAAGCCGCGGGAGATCACATCCGGCGTCCCAAGTAGCTTGCCGTTCTGGGCGTCTATGCGAGCCACGACGATGAACATGCCATCCTCGGAGAGCTGCTGCCGCTCGCGCATCACGCCGGACGAGGTGTCGGCGAGGCCACCGCCATCCACCAGGAACATCCCAGCCGAGACGCTCTCCGCGCGCTTGGCTTTGCCGTTTTTGAGCTCCAGAACCCCGCCGTTCTCCATGATGAAGATGTTCTCCTCCGGTATGCCCATCGAGACGCCGGTGTTGGCGTGGTGGCGGAGCATCCTGAACTCGCCGTGCACGGGGACCAGGAAGCGCGGCTTGAGGAGGGCGAGGACCAGTTTTTGCTCTTCCTGGGCCGCGTGGCCCGAGACGTGGACGTTGGACAGCGGGCTGTAATGTACTTCGGCGCCCTTCTTCATCAGGCCGTTGATGGTGCGCGAGACGCCCCGCTCGTTGCCGGGGATGGGGTGGGCCGCTATCACGACGGTGTCATCGGGGCCGACCTCGATGGTGCGGTGAGTGCCGGCGGCAATGCGCGAGAGGGCCGCCATCGGCTCGCCCTGCGAGCCCGTGGTGAGGATGGCGATGTCACCATCTGGGACCTTGTTCACGTCGCGCTGGTCCACCATCATGTTCTTCGGCAGGTCCAGGTAGCCAAGCTCGCGCGCGATCTGGACGTTGCGGATCATCGAGCGTCCCGTCACGCCAACGAGGCGCCCGTGCTTCTTCGCAGCCTCCACGACCTGCTGGATGCGGTGGATGTGCGAGGCAAATGAGGCCACGATTATGCGTCCGTTCGCATCCTCGAACACCTGGTTCAGCGTCTCGCCGACGATTTTCTCCGACGGCACGTAGCCGGGCCGCTCGGCGTTGGTCGAGTCCCCGAAGTAGGCGAGCACGCCCTCATCGCCGAGAGCGGCGAAGCGGGAGAGGTCCATCGGGGCGCCTTCTATGGGCGTGAGGTCCACCTTGTAATCGCCGGAGAACAAGATCAAACCCGCCTCCGTGCGGATGGCGACGGCCACGGCGTCCGGGATGGAATGGTTCACGCCCACGAACTCGACCCCGAAGGATGCGAGGCTGATCCTTTGCCCCGCCTTGACTTCGCGCAGGTCCGCGTTCTTGATCCCGAACTCCTGCAACTTGCTCCGCACGAGCCCGAGCGTGAGCCGAGTCGCATAGACCGGCACCTGAAATTCCCGCAATACATAAGGCAAAGCGCCCACATGGTCCTCATGCCCATGCGTCAGCACAATGCCCTTGAGTTCGTTGGAGTGTTCGCGCAGATAAGTGAAGTCCGGCAGGACCAGGTCAATGCCTGGCATCTCCTCATCGGGGAACGCCATGCCCGCGTCCACGAGCATCATGCCGCTGCGTTGGCGCACGGCTGTCATATTCTTGCCGATCTCCCCTAATCCTCCGAGGGGCACGACCTGCAAGGTTCCGTTGTCTAACAAATTCTCTAGTTACCTCCTATGGAAGTCTGTCAGCCAGTAAGCATTCTCAGCTTTTGCGCTTGCTGAGCGGCTGATCAGCTTCCGTTCAGATACCTCCCGAGGTCGAGCTCCTTTGGCCCGACGGCGGAGAGGTACATTGTGTCCAGGTTTAGGTGTTTCCTCGCCAGACGCCTTATATCTTCGGCGGTGACGGATTCTATGCGCTTTGCTATCTCCTCTGGCGGCATGAGCTCCGAACCGGTGATTACGCTGCGTCCGATGCGGGTCATGCGCGCCGCGGTACTCTCCAACGCGAGGAGCGTGGAGCTTTTTAGTTGCTGCTTGGTGCGATAAAGTTCTTCATCATCCACGGTTTCCTCGCGGACCTTTTCGAGCTGCTCCGCTATCACCTTCACGGCTTGCTCGACGTTGCCGGTCGTGGAGCCGACGTAGGTTTTTATGGCTCCGGCGTCGGAGTAGCCCTGATGGTATGAGTACACGGCGTATGCCAGGCCGCGCTTCTCGCGCACTTCCTGGAAGAGCCGGCTGGACATGCCGCCGCCGAGCACGCTGTTGAGGGCCGCCATTGCGAAACGGTCCTCGCTACTCGCCGGGATGCCTAGAGAACCCATCGAGACGTGGTACTGCTCGGTATCCTTGAACTTGTAGAAGAAACGGCTCTCGGGAGGCGTCGGCTTCGCGTCGCGCACGAATGGCTCGCCTTCTGGCAGACCGGAGAATCTCTCCTCCACGGCGCGCTCCAGGTGATCCTGGTCCAGCTTCCCCGCCCCGACGACGAACAGGTTGGACGTGTTGTACGTGTCCTCGTGGAAGCCCCGCAAGGTGTCATGGTCCACGCCGCGAACCGTCTCGGCGGAGCCGATGATGGGGCGGCCTAAAGTATCGTCATGGAAGATGAGGGATGAAAGGTATTCGTCGGCCATCTGATCGGGGCGATCCTCGTACATCTTGATCTCCTCGACGATCACCTCCCGCTCGCGCTCCAGATCAACGAGCGTGGGTTCCTTGATCATGCCACTCACGATATCGAGGGCGCGGTCGAGATGCTCTGGCAGAAAACGCGCGTAGAGCACGGTGTATTCCTCGCCGGTTGCCGCGTTCTCCTGCGCCCCGATGCTCTCGAACGCCTGGGCGATGCCGAGGGCGTCCATCGAGGGAGTGCCCTTGAAGAGCATGTGCTCCATGAGGTGGCTGATACCGGCGACCTCATCCTTCTCGTCGCGGGAACCCGCGCGGATCCAAACCCCCAAAGCAACGCTCGTCGCCTCGGCAAGCTGCTCGGAGAAGACCCGAAGTCCTCCCGGAAGATCCTTCCTCCTGATGTTGGGATCGCTCGCCACTTAAGCCTCCAGCTTCTCCAGAGAGATACGGTTCTGCTTGTCTATCTCAAGGACGCGCACCTTGATGGAGTCGCCCTCCGTGACCACGTCCTCGACCCGCTCGACACGCTGCTTGCCGGGAGCGAGACGGGAGATGTGCACCAGCCCGTCGCGGCCCGGCGTCAACTCGACGAAGGCTCCGAAGTTGGTGGTCTTCACGACCTTGCCCGTGTAGATCTCACCCGCCTCCACATCCTTCATCATGCCTTTGATAGCGTCGGCGGCATCCTTCGATACCATGCCCTCGCCGGCGACGTAGACCGTGCCGTCATCCTCGACGGAGATGTTCACGCCGAACTGCTCCTGAAGGGCGTTTATCGTCTTGCCGCCGGGACCAATGAGCATCCCGATCTTGT
>JACDGB010000313.1 GCA_013815485.1 Rubrobacter sp. | reverse complement strand
CGTCTGGCCCGTCTCGGCTACGCCGCAGCGGAGGTCGAGGGAGAACCAGAGAAGCACGACCCGAAAGAGGTCAAGAGCCTGGCGGACGCCGCCGGCCTGAGTGTCAGCTCCGTGTGCCCGAACTTCACCGCCGGACGCGACCTTTCCCACCCGGACCCGGAGGTGCGCCGCGAGGCGAAGGAGTACATCCGCCGGGTGTGCGAGTTCGCAAGTGTACTGGGTGCGCCTCTGGTAATAGTCGCCCCCACCGCCTACTCCCGAACGCAGCCGCTCGCCGACCCGCACGATGAGTGGTCGTGGGCGGTCGAGAGCATCAGAGAGGCCGGAGAACACGCCGCCCCGCTTGGCGTGGACCTCGCGCTGGAGTGCTGGAACCGCTACGGCACGCATCTGCTGAACCGCCTCGGCGAAGGGGCGCGGATGTGGCGCGAGACCGGGCTCGAAAACGGCGGCGTCATGGCGGATACGTTTCACATGAACATCGAGGAGCGTTCGCTGCCGGACTCCGTCCGGGAGATCGGCCCGCTGCTCAACCACGTCCACCTCGCCGACTCCAACCGCCTGGCCCCCGGCCTCGGCCACACGGACTTCGAAGAAATCCTGCGGGCCCTCGTGGAGGTGGACTACCGCGGTTGTTTGACGTTCGAGCTGATCCCGAGCCTTCCGAATTTGCTGGACGAACCGGGAGCCAAAACGTCCTCGTTGGACGACGTGACGCGGCAGGCCATAGACCATCTGAGGAGCGTGGAGCGCCGGCTCGCGGACGTTCCAGCAACGCGGGACGGGGCCTTCGAGGATGCCTAGAAGGCTAGTGGTTGCCGGTACCCGGAAGGCGGCCCTGGCGGAATACGAGGAGCCGCCGCTGGGGCCGGATGAGGTACGGGTCAGGGTGGAGTACGCCTCGCCAAAGCACGGAACAGAGCTTTCGGTTTTCCGGGGAGAGGACCCGTTCGCCGCTGACCTCTACGATAAAGACTGGCGCATCTTCCTGAAACGGGACCAGGCGGCCCACGAGCCAGGAGATAACGGGCAGCCGGTGCTCGGCAACCAGTGGGTCGGCGTGGTCGCCGAGAAGGGTCAGGACGTCGAGGGCTTCCGGGTTGGCGAGCGGGTTTGCGGGTATGGCGGCATTCAGGAGACGCAGGTGGTTCGGGCGGTGGACAACCCACGTCTGCTCCGGATGCCAGACGGGATGCCGTGGAAGAATGCCCTGTGCCTGGATCCCGCGCAGTTCGCCCTCGCCGGGGTGCGCGACTCCGGGATGCGGGTGGGCGACCGGGTCGCCGTGTTCGGCCTGGGCGCCATAGGCGCCATCGCCGCCCAGATGGCGAAGGTGTCCGGTGCCTCCTACGTGGCGGCGGTGGACCCGATCCCGAAGCGGCGCGAAGCTGCCCTGAGATCCGGCGCCGACGCGGCCCTGGACCCCACGAGCCAGGACGTGGGACTGGAGCTGAAGTGGGCCACGGACAGGCTCGGCGTGGACGCCGTCGTCGAGACGAGCGGCGACGAACGCGCCCTCCAGCAGGCGCTGAGGGGCCTGGCCTACGGCGGCGACATCGCGTTCGTGGGCTGGGCGCGAGTCTTCGGCGGGAGCCTGGATCTCGGCAGAGAAGCCCATTTCAACGGCGCCAACATCGTATTCTCCCGCGCCAGCAGCGAGCCGAACCGGGACCACCCCCGCTGGGACAGAGAACGCATCGTACGGAGTTGCTGGGACATGCTCGCCTCGGGCCGCATAGACTGCGAGCGTGTCGTGGACCCGGTCGTGCCCTTCGCGGAATCTCCCCAGGGATATGAGAAGTTCGTGGACCGCCACCCGGAGAGCAGCGTCAAACTGGGCGTGGCTTTCCCGTAACCCTCGCGCCAGGTAGCCGAGATCGCTCGATTTTGTAGAATCCAGATGTGAATCTTCGGTGGTTGTTTCGACGGCGGGAGGCTTGACGTGGCAGTAGAGATGACGGGCGGGAAGGTCGTGAATAACCGGGGCACGGTGGTGACGTTCCGGCAGAGGTGCGGAAACTGCGGGCACGTATACGACTGGAACAAGACGACCATCGTTCCAGCCTACGGCTCGCGAAAAGTACGTCCCTTCACCTGCGAGGCTTGCGGTCATTACCAGGAAGTAGAGGTTCGGCATTTCAAGGAGGAAGGTTCATGAGAGAGGAGTCAGATAGCGTGGCGTATCCCACGGTTTCGCCCCACGGTTCGTGGAGGTCCCCGATCTCATCGGACCTGATCGTCCGCGGTGCCGCCGGACTTCGGGGCACGACCCTCGACGGCCAAAACGCATACTGGCTGGAAACACGCCCCGACGAAGGCGGACGCAACGTCGTCGTGCAATGTGAGCCGAACGGCCGTCCACGGGACGTAACCCCGCAACCCTTCAATTCGCGTACCCGCGTCCACGAGTACGGCGGCGGCGACTTCGCCGTCCACGACGGAACGGTCTTCTTCTCCAACTTCGCGGACCAGCGACTCTATATCCAGCCTCCCGGCGGGGATCCCAAACCCCTCACGCACGAAGGCGCCCACCGATACGCGGACATGGTGGTGGACGCGAACCGTGGCCGTCTCATCGCCGTGCGAGAGGACCATTCGGAGGCGGGAGACGAGCCCCGGAACGAACTGGCCGCCGTGGACCTGGAGAGCGGCGAGGAGCGCGTGCTCGTCTCGGGCGCCGACTTCTATTCCTCGCCGCGTCCGAGTCCCGATGGCAAGCGCCTCGCATGGCTCGCGTGGGACCACCCGAACATGCCCTGGGACGGTACGGAGTTGTGGGTTGGCGAACTGGACGAAGACGGTCTGCCGCGAGACGCAAGGAAAGTCGCGGGCGGGCGGGATGAATCGGTCTTCCAGCCGGAGTGGTCCCCTGACGGCGTGCTGCATTTCGTCTCCGACCGCACCGGCTGGTGGAACCTCTACCGCCAGAGCGAAGACGGCATCAGACCATTATGTAAGAAAGAGGCGGAGTTCGGGTTGCCGCAGTGGGGATTCGGGATGTCCACCTACGCTTTCCTCTTGCCGGAGCGCATCGTCTGCGCGTACACCGAGCGCGGGGTCTTCCAACTCGCCGTCCTTGATGTGGAGACTGGAGAGCTTGAGCGGACCGAAACCCCATACTCGGCCATCGGCTACCTGCGAGCGGACGAGGCTTCGGGTAGCGTATTGTTCCTCGGCGGTTCACCGACGGAGCCGCTCTCGGTCGTCCGGCTAGACTCGGCCACCGGTGAGCACGAGGTATTGCGGCGCTCCAGCGACCTCTACATAGACGCCGGCTACCTGTCCATCCCCGAGCCCATCGAGTTCCCGACCGAAGACGGCCTGACGGCGCACGCTTTCTTCTATGCGCCGCGCAACGAGGACCACGTCCCGCCGGAGGGCGAGAGGCCGCCGCTGCTGGTGATGAGCCACGGCGGCCCGACCGCGATGACCCAGACGACGCTGGACCCGGGGATCCAATAC
>JACDGB010000312.1:2066-3468 GCA_013815485.1 Rubrobacter sp. | reverse complement strand
CTCGGTACTCTTGGGGGGCAGCAAAGCCAAGAACTGTTGGAAGATGGGCTCGATGATGTAAGGTTGGATGGCGGGCACGGGGAACGCTCCTTGTTCGGGAAGCTTAGAGGACTCCCCCGCATGATGGACGATCCGTGCCCGCCCTTCACGTCCCCGTGCTATTCACGCCTACTGGCGCAAGCTCTAAGATCAAGACTTGCGGCTATCTGCTCCTTTTCTATCTGGAGCCGAAGATATAGATCAGCCATCGCCCAGGCCTATCCCCCCCTCGACCCGATAGACGTACCCATGGTCAAAGGTCAGATCCTTCTCTTCCAGCATCTCCGCCGTCAGGAGGACGAGCTCTGGAAGAATCTTGGCCGAGCGCGCGAGCAGGCGGTCGAGTTCCTCCTTTGGCTCGGGCTCCCCAACCCCGGTCGCACGGTTTACTGGGAAGCCTACGAGCGCGTAGGACATACCCAGCTCCTCCGCGAGGATCGTTTCGGGTCCGCAGGTCTGGCTCACCGCCGAGACTCCAGCTGCATCCAGGGCTTTGATCTCCGCCCTCGTCTCGAATCGCGGGCCGTTTGTATGTGCATAAACACCGCCGATAGCTACTTCGATTCCCAGATCCCTGGCAGCGAGTTCCGTCTTTCGCCGGAGGATCGGAGAGAAGGACTCGCTTCCTATAAAGTGTCCTCGCTCCGGATCGCCTGGTTCCGTGAAGACGGTGCATGGCTCCCCATTTGGCAGCCGGTTTTCGGGAAAGAACAGATCCTCAAAGAGAATAGGCCGCCCCAAAAGGACACTAGGGTCCACTGCTCCCACGTTAGTCGTTGCGAGAACTGCCCGCGCCCCGAGCTGCTTGAGAGCCACAAGGTTTGCCCGATGGGGAATCGTGTGGGGTAGATGATGATGGTCCCTCCCGTGACGGGAGATACCGCCGACGATCCACGGCCCGGCTTGGAAAATCGCCACCTCCGCCGTCCCAAAGCGACTCTCCACAACGCGCGACTCCTGATCTCCGGGGAGCTCGTAGATGCCTGAGCCGGTGATGATGCCTACGTCTATCATGGACCCTCTAAAGTTTGTCGTGGGCTGATCCCGCCTACGCTTTTGCGCCAGCGTGTCGTCCTGGCGGTAACGATCAACGCGATGAGCGCCGCGTAGTGACTAGTACTACAGTTGTAATTCATGCCAGCAGCACGCCTCTGCGCTTGTAGTGGAAGCGTCTGGCTACGGCCTGATGGTGACTACGCCATGCCGACCAGGAGAGCACTTCCTCCCAACGCGGAGGTCGTCGGCCCAGAGGATCAATCCACACAAGAGCCTGCGAACCTCGCAGACCGTCAGCTCCACGGGAGACCTCGCTTTCTCTTGAATGCTGGATGGCTCGTATGGCCTTCTGCGAGGGGCCGAGGAT
>JACDGB010000312.1:0-2056 GCA_013815485.1 Rubrobacter sp. | reverse complement strand
GTCCGGCTGCTCGAAGAGCGGCAGCGGCGGCATGGGCGAAGAGGGCCAGGGTGATGTGCCGGTACCACCCATGCCAGCTCCTTGCCTCATAGTGGGCCAGGCCCACTTCTCCCTTTGCCTCCTCAAAGCCGATCTCCACCCGCCAGCGGCTGCCGGCCACCTTCGTCAACTTTTCGAGCGGCGTTCCCTCGGCAGAGAAGACCGTGCAGGCGGTGAGCTCTTCGGGCTCTTCGATGGAGCGGCGCACCAGAAGCCACCTCTGGAAGCCTTCCTGAAGCGGTGGGTTGAGTGGGAGCCTGAGCCATACAGCGTGTCGAGGTCGGTATCGATCGCGTCGGCACCCTCCAAGTGGAGCACCGCCGCCATTCCACCGAAACGAAGGTCGCCCGGTTCTTCTCCTTGTATTCTGCTGCGGCAGCTACCATGCTCTCGACCGCCTCGAAGTTATGCCGTCTCGGCGGTGGACGGCGTGGTCCTGCCGGGGGCCCTGTCCCCCGCCCCGATCAGGCGCGCCGAGTTCGCAATAACCGGTATGGAAGAGAGCTCGTGCAAGAGCGCCTCCGTCACGGGGTCAGGATGCCGGGGACCGTCAACCCGACCGCGATCCCGAGCACGCCCAGGGAGAAGACGAGGTTCTGCTTGATGGCTCGTATGGCCTTCTGCGAGAGGCCGAGGATGCTTGCTGTGGTACCGGCGTCAGCATCGTCTATTTTGAGATAGTTAGTAATCGAGTCATGGCTTTCTCGCTGCCACATCCGCGTAGCGCGATTCGATCAGGATACAGTAGCAACGCTGCTCCACAAGTGTTGAAAGACTATTGTCCAGTAGCTACTACTTTAAGATGCCGCAGTTGGAGTCGGGGCCCATCCCGGATGTCGCGGCAGCCCATCGTCAGGAATCGCGAGTAGGGGGTGCTTGGAGTCCGTGAACACCCAGCGATCCGGTTCTCCCCCAACCTGGGACTCGCGGTCTAGGGTCGGCACGTGGACGAGCACATGGTCCGGGAACGGGTCCACGTAGAGGAACATGTGGCAGCCACAATCCCCGCAGAACCTGCGATGGGCGGTCGCCTTGGTGTCGAAGTTGCGGATCTTCTCCTCGCCCTGCGTGATCCGGAACGCATCGCGCTCGACCACGGCGATAAGGGCCAGCGCCCCGCCGCTGATGTCGGTGCAGTCGGTGCAGAGGCAGTAATGGACCTCGAAGGGAGCCCCATTGTATTCATAGCGGACCGGGTTGGTGTCGCAACGACAACCCCCGGTTGCCTGCATGCCTTGCTCGCTCATCGTCTTTCCTCCTTCTCGCCGAACATCTTTCCGTCCACCTACTCCTACTATGATTAGTGTAAACTGTTACTATACGCTTGCCCCTCTGGTTTGTCCACCTTATACGCTTCGGGGCAGAAGCTAACGCTCAGGCGTCATGAGGGCTACGACCACAGCTACTACTTCATCTCCACCTTCATGGAGGATCACATCCGCCATCACGCCCGAGCCCTGGGCGCGGCCTGACGGCGGTCCGGTCCGTGACGCGCACGGGAGATCATGTGAGCCCGGAAACCACAGAACGAGAGGCGCCATACGCTTAGCCGAACGCGGTGCCGGGTTTGATCCACCGGTACCGCGAAGGAGCCCTGCCGGACCCCATTACGCACAGCGCCTTGAAGCCGTTCGGTATCTCGCCGAACAACGCCCACCGGTTGCTGGGGGCACTTGGTTTTCCGGGCCTGATCGACGACGCACGACGGCCTACGGGCTACTTCGAGCGGCTGCGATGGGCCAGCGCCGAGGAATGCGTCTACCGGAGTCGACACTCCATGGGCGGCGAACCTGGTTCTCATCAAAATTGCGGGAGAACCGGAAAATGGGGTTCACATCACTTGACGCACCTTCTACTCACCCCAGGTCTTGCGCAGGACACGGACCCAATTCTCGTGAGCGAGCTTTCGGAGCGCCTGGTCGTCGTAGCCTCGGTCCCTGAGCGCCGACATCAGCCTCGGCAGGCCCGACACATCGCCTATCTCCCGCGAAATCAAAACCCCGTCGAAGTCGGAGCC
>JACDGB010000311.1 GCA_013815485.1 Rubrobacter sp. | reverse complement strand
CCGCATTGCGCATCCCGGCCATCCTTCCGAGCGAGAGCACCGCCCCCATCCCGATAACGGCCGCCGTGGTGTTGGCGTAGCCCAGGGTAGAGTCGATCCTCACGCCGTCGAAGGAGAGAACCGGGTACTCGATGGGGCTTATCTTCTGCAACAACCCGTAGCCGGCGACCGCGGCGACGATTAGAGCGGCGATGTCCATGAGGGGCCCAGCCTGCCTCCCCGAGAAGGCGGCGAGCGCGAGCGCGAAGGCCGCAAGGTACATCGAGGAACGCAGGATCTCTTCCACCGTCTCCGTCTCACTTACGGTCCACACCATGGAGAGGCCCTTGATCCCCACGAACGTCCCCAAGAGCAAGACCATCACCCATCCAGCGCTGGGCACGTCTCCGTAGAAGCCGCGTACGAACAGCGTCACCAGCAGCACGACCAGGATGCCGGCGGCCACCGGCAGCCAGAGCTCGCTGTCGTAAAGACCCTCCTCGATCGTCCCGTAGGCCGTGACGGCCAGGAGCGCCAGCAAGACGATGCCCTTGAAGACCGCCAGCAACCGCCCGGGACGGCGTACCTTGGCGTCGTCTTCCCCCTGCACGGCCCCGGGGGGGTACCCCTCCGCGTTACCGAAGGACTCGAGCTTCCCCCTCAAGCCGACGTCCCTTGGAGGATGGGGGCTACGAGCATCCGTTCAACACCACCCCTAGCAGGTTGACCCCCGCGTCGAGCAGGTCGTCGGTGGTTTCGCGGGCGACGCTCTTGGGCGTACGGGAGGCGTGCACGACGAGCAAGACCCCGTCGAAGCCGCCCGAGAGGTTCGGGGACCCGAGGACGCTGCCGGCCACCGGCGCATCGAGTATCACGAGATCCCTGCCCTCCTCCAAGCTACGCACGACCTCGACGAACTTTCCGGTCTCGATTCGGGCGGGAAGGTCGGGCAAAACGGGGCCTGTCGGCACGATCAGCAGCCCCGGCACGGTTTCGTAGCCGTAACGCTGGAGGGCTTTCTCGCTGTCCAGACCGCTGGTGAGGCCGGTAAAGTTGGGCCCGCCAACAATCCGGTGCAGCCCTGGGTCTTCGAGGTTGCAGTCCACGACGGCGGATCGCTTTCCCATGCCGGCCAGGGCGGCGCCGAGACCCACGCAGACGCTCGTGCACCCCGCGCCGGGCTCCGGGCTGGTGACGACGACGCTCCTGACCTCCCCTAGGGAGAGGAGGTTGTTCGCCAGATCCTCGTAGTGTCGCCTCACGGGGGACCCGGGATCCAGTAACTCCCCCACCCCGGCACCTGTCAGGGCACCCAGGCTCATCTCAACTCTCGCCCTCTGCCGGAGAGTAGTCCGGTATGGTACCGAGCACCGGCGCCCGCAGCGTCAGCTCGGCGTCGCGAACGCCACGCCAACCGCTGGCCCGGCTCTCCAGCAGCAGCGCGGCGGAGCCCCCGAGCAGCAGTCCAGCCCCGGCGGCGAGGGCCGCATAGATCAGTGGCCGCGGCCCCGAGCCCTCCGATGGCGCGGCCCTCTGCTCCAGGGAGACCTCCGCGACGGGCGTTCCGCCGGCGGGTCTCCCGTCGTCGAGCCCATCGGCTCTCTCTACAAACAGCTCGGCGTAGGCGTTCGCCCCACGGGCCGCCTGCTCGGGTGTGGGCCCGGAGAACTGCACCCGCAACCCGGACCCGCCGTTCTGGATTACGGGTCGCGGGTCGAGTCGCCCCGCGAACTCCGCCGATCCACGCTCCCAGCCCGCCCGGCGCGTCACCTCCCGCATCGCCTCCTGCATCGCGACGGCACCCTGAACCTCCTGCATAAAGGTCTCCCTCGCCTCCTCGTCGCTCAACCTCTCCTGGGGCGTCACACTCACCGTCGCCTCGGCAGTGAACACCGGCTCCCGGAACAGGCCTAAAAGCAACGTCGCGCCCGCGAAGACCAGCACGACGCCGGTGACCATCAGGCGTCGTCCCTGCAAGACGTGCAGGATCTCAGAGAGCGAGGGGCCACCCCGTCGTTCTCCCTGCCAACCGCGCCGGCTATTGGATGTCACTGTTCACCACCTGATCGCGGTAAGCCTCGGGGTCCGTCTCCAGGAGCCGCAGCAGCGCCAGCGCCTGCTCGGAGGAGCTCCCCGCGATAATCTTACCGGCCCGGGCGTAATTGCCCTGGACGACCAAGGCGTCGGCGAGGGCGAGGTCCATGAACGTCACGAACCTCCTGCGCTGGGCCTTGGCGGGCCCCTCCAGGCTCTCGATGTCCGCGGAGGCCTGCCGCCGGGCTCTCTTTATCGCCTTGTACCCTTCCCTAGGCTCGCCGGTTCGCACGTAGATCCTTCCGAGGTCGTAGAGTTCCGTGTAGGAGATCTCTCCGGCCTCCTCGATCACTTCGTACTCCCGTTTGGCTCCCTCCATGTCGCCCTTCCTCAAGAGCAACTCGGCCAGCCCGCTTCTGGCGGCGTGTGCATTGGGGTTGAGATCCAAGACCTTGCGATAGTTCGCCTTGGCTGCCGTGAGGTCGTCGAGCGCGGACTGCAAAGACGCCAGTTCCAGGTAGATTATGTAGTTGTTCGGATCCCGATCCACCGCATCCCTGAGGACGGCGACGGCTTCCTCGTTCCGGCCCTGCTGCTGGCGGACGTAAGACACATCTTCCAACGGCTCGGGGTCGAAGGGGTCCATGCGCCCTGCCGTCTGCGCGGCCTCGAGCCCGCCCCGCAAGTCTCCCGCGGCGATCAAACGCCGCTCCACCCCAAGGTAGTACTCGGAGAGGTACAGAGACATCGCCAGCAAAGCCAGCACAGCCACCAGAAACCCTACAGACAACCTGAAAACCATACACCCCGAATCTCGCTCGTACCCCGCATGAGGATATTCACTATACCCCCGAATGCAAGGAAACGGAACCGAGCCACAGAGAGCCCGGCGCAAAGCCAGGCACGAAAAAAGACGGGCCCCCGAAGGAGCCCGTCCTATGATGCTGCGTTCGGTTAGTTACTTACCGAACGATCCTGCGGGCCAGAAGGCCACCGGCCACGAGCAAGGCACCGGCACCGAGGGCGAGCAGCGAAGCGCCACCCGTCTCGGGGAGCACGGCGCTGGCCGAGGCGGAGCTGCTGCTGGAAGCGGAAGCGCTGCTGGAAGCGCTGCTGGAAGCGGAGCTGCTGCTGGAAGCGGAGCTGCTGCTGGAAGCAGAAGCGCTGCCCTCATCATCGCCGCCACCACTCACAACGACCTCTTCGTCGACCGAGATGGTGCCGTCGCCGTCCTCATCGAAGTCGTTCAGGCACTGGTTGACCTGCGCGATGGTAACGCCCTGCTCCTGCGCAACCTCGGCTGCGGCGGCGGAGTCATCCACGGCCACGGCGTCAGCGTCGCCCGACTGGGTCTGGGTGATGTCGCCGAACGATCCGATGATGTTCTGGCAAACGGCGTTGTACTGAACGTCGTCACCCTCAGTGATGTCACCCTCGTTGATCGCCGTCGCCTGCG
>JACDGB010000310.1 GCA_013815485.1 Rubrobacter sp. | reverse complement strand
GGTGCGGGCTCGGGTAAGCTCATCTTCTCCATGGGATCCCCCGTCCCTACCTACGACGCCCTGCTAAACAAGTTCAGCAAGCAGAACAAGGGTGAGATCGAGGCCACGCTTCGCGAGATGCCCGCCAACGCGTCGACGCACTACGACAAGCTAACGACCGAGTTTCAGGCAGGAGGCGGCGACATAGACGTTATAGGAGGCGACGTCATCTGGGCGATCCAATTCGCCGCGCAGGGCTACATCCAGGACCTCTCCGACGACTTCCCCGAATCGGAGCAAGAGAAGTTCCTGCCCGGCCCCATAAGTGCCATGATCTACGAGGGCGCGATCTATGGGATACCGTGGTTCACGGACGCAGGGATACTCTACTACCGCAAGGACCTCCTCGAGAAAGCGGGCTTCTCCGGTCCCCCGAAGACCTGGGACGAACTCAAAGAGATGGCCCTCAAAACCACGCAGGACACGGGCACAAAGAACGGCTTTGTCTTCCAGGGAATGAACTACGAGGGTGGGGTCTGCAACGGCTGCGAGTTCATCTGGACCCACGGCGGCGAGGTCCTCTCTGAAGTAACGGGCGGCGAGGTCGTCATAGACAGCTCCGAGGCGGTGGCGGGCCTCGAGACGTATGCCAGCATGGTCGCCGACGGCGTAGCGCCCGAGGCCGTGGCCAACTACGACGAGACGACCTCAGTGCCGGTCTTTGGCGGCGGTGACGCAGTATTCCTCAGGGAGTGGCCTGGAACGTATGGCTTGTTCGGCATCCCCACCAAAGATGGGGGATACCCGAACTTAAAACCCGAACAGGTCGGGATCGCACCGATACCGGTGGCGGAGCCAGGCATGCAAAGCTACAGCGCCCTCGGCGGGTGGAACCAGTTTGTCAACGCCGCCACCGACTCGCAGGAGGAGGCCGTGACGTT
The DNA here is from genome assembly GCA_013815485.1 of Rubrobacter sp. Taxonomy (GTDB): domain Bacteria; phylum Actinomycetota; class Rubrobacteria; order Rubrobacterales; family Rubrobacteraceae; genus JACDGB01. The sequence continues at coordinate 2,559 of JACDGB010000310.1, read as the reverse complement.
CGCCAAGTTCATGACAGCCACTGAGCAGGAGAAGTTCCTCGCTCTGGATGGCGGCTTGCGGCCTACCCGGAAGGCGCTCTACGAGGACCCGGACTTGATAGAGGCGAGCCCGGTCATCGAGCTGGCTAGGGAGATCATCTTTAATAACGCCAAGTCGCGGCCGGTTAATGAGTACTACGGGGACATGTCGCTCGAGTTGGCCGAGCAGTTCAACAACGTTCTGACGGGCGACACCTCCCCGCAAGAGGCCGCCGAGACGCTGCAGCAGAGCCTGAGCGACATTGTGGAGCAGGCTGACTAGGCTCGACCAACCGCCCGGCGGACAAAGAAAAGGGGTGAGGCGTGACGAGCGCATCTAGAGAGAAGAAGGAGCGCAGTTGGTTCAAGGAGGAGTTCGGCAATCCCGAGCGTCGCACGGCCTACTACATGGTCTTGCCGTCCCTGCTGATCATCGTGGTCATAGCGTTCTTCCCGATACTGTACGGCGTCGTGTTGAGCTTCACCGACTCCACCGTCACCGCCTTCGGCTCGTTCGTCGGGCTCGAGAACTACGTGGAGATGTTCCAAGACCCAGACTTCCTGGTGGGCTTCTCCAATACCGTGATCTTCACGGTGGTGAGCGTGACACTGGAGTTCATATTCGGTCTGGGCATAGCGCTCGCGGTAAACAGGGCCTTCCGGGGCAGGGGGTTGGTCAGGGCCGCCATTCTGGTGCCGTGGGCCTTCCCCACGGTCATCTCGGCGGTCATGTGGCGCCTGATGTTCCAGCCCGGGATCGGGATTTTCCAGTACGTGGCCGAGTCCATTGGCATCATCAGCGGGCCGGTACTCTCCGACCCCACGCTCCTGCTGATCGCGGCCATCCTGATCGACGTGTGGAAGACGACGCCGTTTATGGCGCTCTTGCTCCTTGCGGGCCTCCAGGTGATACCCGGCGAGGTCTACGAGGCAGCGAGGGTGGACGGCGCTAACGTGTATCAGCGCTTCTTCCGCATAACGCTGCCACTGTTGAAGGGTGCCATCCTGGTCGCCGTCCTCTTCCGTACCCTCGACGCCTACCGGGTCTACGACCTGTTCTATGCGTTCGGCGCCAAGGAGCTCCAGTCCTTGAGCACGTTCGTCTACGAGGGCGTGAGGATCAGCCAGCTCCAGTTCGGGCCGGGTAACGCCGCGGCGGTCTTTATATTCGTGACGTCGTTCCTCATAGCGCTCTTCTTCATCAAGGCTCTCGGTATGCGGACTTCCACGGAGGAGTGAAAGAGATGGCTAGCGCAACAGCGGCAGGAAAAGGCACGGGGCGTAGATCCCTCAACATGGTGCTCTTCTACGTCTTCGTCGTGATCTTCGTTTTCGTGAGCGTATTCCCGCTCCTTTGGGTGTTCAAGATGAGCATCGTCACCAAGACCGAGCTCTTCGCTACGCCACCAACGATCCTGCCACAGGACCTCAGCGGTGAGAGCTGGAGTAAGGTCTTGGGCGACTCGACGTTCCAGAGGGCGCTCATAAACAGCTCGATAATCTCCGGGGTGACAACCGTCATATGCCTCTTCTTCGGCTCCATAGCAGCCTACGCGATCGCCAGGATGAGGTTTCGCTTCAAGGGCACGGTGATGACGCTGATACTTGCGATCAGCTTCTTTCCCGGAGTAGCGATCATCGCCCCGCTCTTTATCCAGTTCACGGCAGTGGGCATAATAGACACCTACGCCGCGGTGATCATCACCGACACGGTCTTCGCCCTGCCGCTGACCATCTGGCTTCTGGTCGCCTTCTTCAGGGAGCTGCCCGTCGACCTGGAGGACGCGGCCAAGATAGACGGAGCGACGACGATACAGGCGTTCCAGAAGGTGATCGTGCCGCTGGCGGCGCCGGGGGTGTTCACGACGGCGATCCTGACGTTCATCTTCGCCTGGAACGAGTTCCTCTTCGCCAACACGTTCCTCTTCGACGAGAGCACCCAGCCGGTGACGGTCGTGATCCCGAATTTCGCCACGATCTACACGGTGGACTATGGGGCGCAGGCTGCGGCGTCGGTGGTAGTCACCGTCCCGCTGGTGATAATGGTCCTGATCTTCCAGCGCCGGATAGTCTCGGGTCTGACGGCTGGAGCGGTCAAAGGGTAGAGCTAGAAGGGCAGCCTTCTGAATAAGGAGAAGTTCTGGGCGAAGGACTTGAGCGCGGGCATGAGCCTGCGCTCGACCTTCCTCGCCACCGATGCCACAGTGCGAAACGATTCCCGTGGCTCGCCATACCTGTCCCTGAAACTGGTGGACCGCACCGGCTCCGTGGATGCCCGCATGTGGGGGCTCCCGAACGAACTGCTACATGGCCTTCCGGAGCCAGAGTACGTCAGCGTCGAGGGCAACACCCACGAGTACCGCGGGACGCTTCAGGTAAAACTGGACCGCCTCCGCGTCCTGAACAAAGAAGAGATCTCGGAAGAGGACTACGTGCCGGCCTCGGAACTGGACCTGGAGAACCTCGCCGCCGAGTTGCTTCTGGCGGGTCAGGATTTGGAAAACGAGTATCTCCGCGACCTGTTCGAGACGATGGTCTCCG
>JACDGB010000309.1 GCA_013815485.1 Rubrobacter sp. | reverse complement strand
GAACTTCGTCGTCCTGACCGCCGTCCTCTCCGTCCTCAACTCGAGTTTGTACACGACCTCCCGGATGCTCTTCGCGCTCACGCGGCATAACGACGCGCCCGCGTTTCTGACCAACACCACGAGGCGCGGAGTGCCGATCTGGGCGATATTGGCAGGGACAGTTTTCGCTTACGTCTCCGTTGCGATCTACTACTTCTTCCCATCCGAGATCTTCACTTGGCTCATCAATGCTTCTGGGGCTATCGCGCTCTTCGTGTACCTTTTGATCTGCATCTCCCAACTCGTGCTGCGCCGCCGCATGGAACGCGAGAATCCCGAAGCCTTGCAGATAAAGATGTGGTTCTTCCCGTGGCTGACGTATCTCTCGATAGCCGCCATCCTGGCCGTGCTCGTTGCGATGTTCGTCATCTCCGACCTGCGCGTTCAGGCCATAGCCAGCTTTATCAGTCTCGGCGTGATCCTGCTCGCCTACATGCTCCGCCGCGCGTTCGGCCCGCCCGAGAGAGACCCGTCCGAGGTGATCAAAGAGAAAGACACAGCGTAATTGACCCGCTACGAGCCAGCCGACTCCTTCGAGACCCCGCGCTTCTCCGGCGTACGCACGTTCATGCGCCTGCCCCACAACCAGGATCTCGAAAACGCCGACGCCGCCGTCGTCGGGGCGCCCTTCGACACCGGCGCGACTTTTCGCTCCGGAGCCCGCTTCGGACCCGAGGGGATAAGGAGCATGTCTCACCTCCTCCGCCGCTACAACCCGAGCCTGAGCGTGGGCATCTTCGACCACCTCTCCGTCATTGACTACGGCGACGTACCCGTCGTCCCCGGCTACATCGAAGCGAGCTACGAGCGGATACAGGAGGGACTCGCTCCCATCCACCGCGCGGGCGTCGTTCCGATAGTCCTCGGTGGAGATCACTCGATAGCCCTGCCCGAGCTTCGCGCCGCGGCCGCCGTCCACGGCCCGCTCGCCCTCGTGCAGTTCGACTCGCACCCGGATACGTGGGACACGTACTTCGGGGAACGTCACACGCACGGCACGCCTTTTCGCCGCGCCGTGGAAGAAGGTCTTCTCGACACGTCGCGATCCATCCAGGTCGGGATGCGCGGCTCCATCTACGACGCCGGAGACTGGAACGACGCGAAGGAGATGAGCTTCGATCTCGTCCCCACCGACGAAGTGAGAGAGCTTGGCATCCCGAGGGTCATCGAGCGCATCCGGGAGCGCGTTGGAACAGCCAAAGCGTACGTTTCATTCGACGTGGATTTCGTGGACCCGGCATTTGCTCCGGGGACCGGGACGCCCGAGGTCGGGGGTTTCACCAGCCGCGAGGCCCAGGTCTTCGCACGGGGACTCGCCGGCCTCGACATCGTCGGGTTCGACGTGGTGGAGGTGTATCCGGCTTATGATCCGGCTGGTATCACGGCTCTGCTGGCGGCGAACATCGCGCACGATTTCCTCAGCCTGGTTGCGCTGCGGAGGAAATCGGTGGATAACCGCTCTCGGTAGGAATACTCCGTGTGTTCCTACCGAGAGCAGTTGTTATCTGACCCGGAGCAACCCCCGATCACGGATATACTGGAAAGCGTCAAGCAGACGAGAAGAGGTGCCGCCATGCTGGAGTCGAAGAGGATCAAGACGGAGATACCGGGCCCGAAGAGCAAGGCCCTGATGGAGCGCCGCAAGGCGGCGACGCCCCCTGGCGTGATGAACGCTCTGCCCATCTTCGCCTCGGAGGCGCACGGCGCCCTCCTGACGGACGTTGACGGGAACACGTTCGTGGACTTCACGGGCGGCATCGGGGTATTGAACGTGGGTCATACGGATGCGCGGCTGGTCGAGAAGGTCAAGGAGCAGGTCGAGCGTCTGACGCATACGTGCTTCGCGGTGATCCCATACGAGCCATATATCGAGCTGGCGGAGAAGATCAACGCTCTCGTTCCAGGAGACTTCGAGAAGCGGACGATGTTCGTGAACTCCGGGGCCGAGGCGGTGGAGAACGCCGTCAAGATCGCCCGTTATCACACCGGCCGGAACGGCATCATGGTCTTCGAGAACGCCTTCCACGGCCGCACGCTGCTCGGGATGACCATGACCAGCAAGGTGAACCCGTACAAGAAGGGCTTCGGCCCGTTCGCCACGGAGGTCTACCGGGTCCCGGCGCCGTATCCGTACCGCTGCCCCACGCGGCAGGACTGTTCCGGTGGCTGTCAGGGCGACTGTTTCAACTTTGTGGAGCGGGCGTTCACCGGGGTCGTGGATCCTGGGAGCCTGGCGGCCATCGTGGTGGAGCCGGTCTCGGGCGAGGGTGGCTTTCTCCCGTTCCCGGACTTCTATCTGGAGCGGCTGCGCGAGGTATGCGACGAGCACGGCATCGTACTCGTAGTTGACGAAGTCCAGACCGGCTTCGGTCGGACAGGGAAGATGTTCGCCATCGAGCACTCCGGCGTCATCCCCGACATAGTAACCACCGCCAAGAGCATGGCTGGCGGCCTCCCGCTCGGCGCCGTGACCGGACGGGCGGACATAATGGACACCGTTCATCCTGGCGGCCTCGGCACCACCTACGGCGGCAACCCCCTCGCTCTCGCCGCTGGCCTCGCCGTACTCGAAACCTTCGAGGAGGATGATCTCCTCGTCAAAGCCAACGAAGTCGGGGAGCGCGTGATGGGCGCGATGCGCGACTTGCAGGAGAAGCACCCGGACTTCATCGGCGACGTGCGGGGCAGCGGCCCGATGGCGGCTATGGAGCTCGTCCAGGACGCCGCCAGCAAGACGCCAGACAAGGAGCGCACCGGTCGGATAGTCGAGGCCGCGCTCCAGGAAGGACTTCTGCTCCTTACCGCCGGTCAGTACGGCAATGTCATCCGCGTCCTCATGCCGCTCAACATAACCGGTGACCAGCTCGATGAGGGCCTCTCCATCATGGCCCGCGCCGTGGACTCCGTCGCCTGACAGAAAATAACTTATCCGGCTAGAATGGTGCGGGCTGCGGCATTGCGGCCCGTACTCATTTCAGGGGGTGAGCCGGTGGGGGAAGTAGATCAGTCCGCATCGGATCTCAGAGAACTCGAACGCTTCATCGTCAATAACCTGGACCTCGAACGACTCGAAGCGTTGCTCGACCGGTTCAACATCTTCGAGGCTACAGGGTTCCCGATCAGACGTGAGGTGCGGCACTCGGACTTCCTAGCTTTCCTGATGAGACCGCGAGAAGATCATGGGATGGGCGACGCTTTCGTGAAACGGTTGTTGCAACAGGCGCTTGTGCAATCGTCCGGAGCTTCCGAGCCTGTAACTCCAACTGAGTTGAGCTCTTGGGATCTCGGTCAGATGCAGGTCCGGCGTGAGTGGCGGTACATAGACATTTTCCTGCTAGACGAGAGCAACCAGCTGACGGTAATCATCGAGAACAAGATCGACGCTGGTGAAGGCAGGGGACAACTCAACCGCTATTACCAGGCTGTCCGGGAAGAGTATTCG
>JACDGB010000308.1 GCA_013815485.1 Rubrobacter sp. | reverse complement strand
GCGTGGTAGTCCGGGCTGGGGAGGCGGAAGGCGCGTTGTCGGCGGTTCGGAGAGCCGGTTGCGAGGCGTGGCGCATCGGTGAGGTCGTCGGGGAAAAAGGCGTCCGGTTTGCCTGAGAAGCTGCCGGAAGGATCCCGGTTCGCCGTGCTTGCCTCTGGTTCGGGAACGAACTTGCAGGCGTTATTGGACGCATATCCGGAGAACGTCGCGGTTGTCGCGGGGGACAGGAAGGACGCCTTCGCGTTCGAGCGGGCGCGGAGGGCCGGGGTTCCGGTCGAATATGCGGACCCGGCGGGCTTCGAGTCGCGCGAGGACTTCGACCGGGAGATGGCTGAGAGGGTCGCCGCGCACGGAGTCTCGCTCGTTGTCGGGGCGGGGTACATGCGGGTGCTTTCGCCTATGTTTCTGGAGCGGTTTCCGGCGATACTGAACCTTCACCCCTCGCTGCTACCGGAGTTTCGGGGGTTGCGAGCGGTCGAGCGGGCGCTTGAATCTGGAGTCGAAGAGACGGGGGTAACGGTGCATTACATGGTCGAAGAGGTGGATGCTGGACCAGTCATCGCGCAGGAGGCCGCGCGGATACTGCCAGATGATACGGAACAGACGCTCATGCAACGGCTGCGCCCGGTGGAGCACCGGCTACTTGTTGGCGCGGTCGCTGACCATTATTGGGGGAGGGCGTGAAGCGCCGGGCTCTTCTTTCCGTCTCGGACAAGAGGGACGTGGTGACGTTTGCAAGGAAGCTCTCGACGCTGGGGTTCGAGGTCATTTCGACGGGTGGAACGGCGCGGACGCTGGAAGAGAATCGTATCCCAGTGGTTCCGGTCTCGGAGGTTACGGGGGAGCCGGAGATCCTGGGCGGCCGCGTCAAGACGCTGCATCCGAAGGTCCACGGCGGCATTTTGGCGGATCTGGGAAATCCGGATCACGTAACACAACTCGTCGAGCACGATATCGGCCCGATAGACCTGGTGTGCGTTAACCTCTACCCGTTCGAGCGAACGGTGGCCGGCGGCGCGAATGAGACAGAAGCCATCGAGCAGATAGATATTGGCGGTCCGTCGATGCTGCGGGCGGCGGCCAAGAATTTCGAGTCCGTGACCGTCGTGCCGTCCCCTGAGTTCTACGATGAGGTCATCTCCGAGCTGGAGAACGAGGGACAGGTCTCCCGCGATACCCGTCGCCGCCTCGCCCTCGCCGCCTTCCGCCGCACCGCCGAGTACGACGACGCCATCGCGGAGTGGATGCAGAATGGGAAGACAGACGCCGACTTCCCGGAAAACATCACGCTACGCTACGAGAAGTCGCTTGCTTTGCGCTACGGCGAGAATCCGCATCAGCGGGCGGCTTACTACGCTCATGGTGGGGGGGATCACGTACTCTCCGGCGTGGAGAAGTTGCAGGGTAAAGACCTCTCTTTCAACAACCTGGGCGACCTGGACGCGGCCCGCGCGCTCCTTGCCGACCTGATGGGTTTCGAGGACCTTCCGGCGGCGGTGATCTTCAAGCACGCCAACCCGTGTGGCGCGGCGATGGGAGAAACCCTGGCCGAAGCCTACGCTAAAGCCTTCGCCTCGGACCCGCTCTCCGCCTTCGGGGGCGTCGTCGCCTTGAGCAGCGAGGTTGATGGGGAACTAGCGCGGGAGATCTCACAGGTCTTCACCGAAGTCCTAGTCGCCCCGGAGTTCTCGCCGGAGGCCAAAGAAATCTTCGCGTCGAAGCCGAATATGGTTCTGCTCGAAGCAGGTCCTCTGGGACCATCGAAGCTCTCCGCCCGTCACGTAAACGGGGGGCTTTTGCTTCAGGACGGTGATCGCACCGAAGACGACTCGGAGTACCGGATCGTCACGGAGAAGCATCCGTCCCGAGGACAGATATCAGATCTACTCTTCGCGTGGCGGGTTGCGAAGCACGTCAAGAGCAACGCCATCGTGCTCGCCAGGGACGGCGCGACGGCTGGTATCGGGGCGGGCCAGATGAGCCGGGTGGACTCTTCGGAGATAGCGGTAAAGAAAGCGGGCGGGCGCGTCAGCGGCGCGGTCGCGGCCAGCGACGCCTTCTTCCCTTTCGCCGACGGCGTGGAGGCTCTCGCCGGGGCAGGCGTCACGGCCGTTATACAGCCAGGCGGCTCCAAACGCAACGCGGAGGTCATCGAGGCCGCGAACCGGCACGGCGTGGCGATGGTCTTCACGGGCCGGAGGCACTTCCTACATTGAGCGGGCGGCGAGAGGTGAGGGAGAGGCCGGACGTGGGTTCCCGGCTGTCGGGGTTCATAGAGCTCGCGGAGCGCATCGTCTACTACGGGGCGGCGCTCTTCTTGCTCCTTACTATCGTGATGGTGTTCCTCTCCGTAGTCGCCGGTCTCCGGGACATAGCGGAGGCCGGGCTGCTCCAGACGGCGCTCGAAATACTGGACAAGGTGCTCCTGATATTTATCTTCGCGGAGTTGCTCAGCACCATCAGCACCACGATCCGGGAGCGGGAAATAGCCGCCGAGCCGTTCCTCCTCATCGGGCTCATAGCCGTCGTCCGGCGCATCCTGGCCGTGACGGTTTCTATCGAGCAATCGTTGGGGACGCCGCGCTTCCAGGATCTGCTGCTGGAACTCGGGGTATTGACGGCGCTCGTGATCACACTCTCCATAGCCCTCTACTTCACCCGCCGCTCCGAACGCCCCCGGGAGCCAGACGACGCGCAATGAAGGAATCGGAGCCTCTACGATCTGGTAAACAGGCATGGACCGGTAGCTCAGTAGCAGAGCTGGATGGCCCACTATTACGCCCACTTCGTGAGCGTAATACCGATCCGCATCGTCGAGGTCATTGCGCCGTTAGTGAGGTGGATCCGCATGCCACCTCTTCCATCTGCCTGACCGATGGCCGTGGTGAGCAAGATTCTCTACAATCTCGTGGAAAGCTCAAAGAGGAGACGAGCCAATGACTCGATTCGAGGTTTACTGGGATGACGCAGGCGAGTACCGTTGGGATTTGGAGGCCGACGACGGGGAATTGATGGCGACCTCCGGGGAAGGCTATTCTTCGAAGGACGAGTGCATGGATGGCGTAGAGATATTCAAGGACGGTGCCGGCTCCTACGAACATTACGTCAGCGAGGACGGGGATCACCGCTGGCGCTTTCGGACGGACGGCGGTCAGATAGTCGCCGCCTCCGGCAGGGGATACTTCCTCCAACTCAATTGCGAAGAGGCCTACGAGATGATTCGCGCCGTGGCCCTCGACGCTGATGTTGTAGAAGAGTAAGCGGTCGCCATCGAAGAAGCCCAGGAGTGGTTCGGGCGGAGACCATTCTGCAAGGAGTCAGGGCGGCGCTCTCTGGCTTCGGGGCGGTTTGCTGCTAGAATCTGCTGGCATGCGGGCCAGTAGCTCAGTGGCAGAGCAGGGGACTTTTAATCCTCGTTCGTCTCGGATAATCCGCATTCTTACGCTCATCTCACACATCATAATTGACGGATAGACTGACAT
>JACDGB010000307.1 GCA_013815485.1 Rubrobacter sp. | reverse complement strand
GTTGGATTTTAGCAATCTGTTCTTCGCGGCAAGACTCGCGGCCCGGTCCACATCACGCAGCGCGGCGGTGAGATGGAGCCGTGCGCGTCATGTTCCTCTTCGGGTAGGCGGGCCGGGCGTTCCTTGCGACGCCTACTATTTACACGGCTCCGTGACTCGGGTAACAGCATCCTTCGACCACGGGAATGGAGCGACGCGGAAGGCCGTTTCCCGGTGAGGGCGTACTCGAACGAATTTTGCCTCTCCGTCCGCGAGGGACACGACTCTGTATTCGCGCTCCCCTTCTATCTTCTTGCGGTGGAGAAAGTGCCAGCTTCCGTCTGCGTGGGACAACAATCTGTTGTGACTGGGCTCCTGTGTTCCCTGATGTTCCGGGGTGTCGCCGTAAGTCAGAAGTGGCGTGAAAGCTGGCGTGTACCAGGCGAACATCAAGGAAGCGGCGATGCCGAAAGCATAGGCGGCCATCAGGCCGGGGAGGATCCAGCCTTGAGTTATGCCCCTGACGAGGAGCCGGAGCGTGCCCCTCAGGCGGTGATCCACAACCGGACCCAGCCCCTCGTTCACGGAGACGCTTTGACGATATCTTCGGTAGGCCCCGTACATGAGCCATCCTCCCCACAAGCCGCCCGCGGCGAAGATAAATGCGGGGACCAGGGAATCGGGCCACAAGTTAAGCTGATGCCGCAGGGCCTCTTCCTGGCATTCAGTCGGCTTGCTACCGAAGATGACCGGGCCGAATATCCTGCCCGCGATCACGAGTCTGGTATACGAGACATACAGCAGGAGCGTTAAAACAAACACGAAAGCCAGCTTGGCGCCGAGCCTGCGCCCATGCACGAAACGGCTCGATACTCCGCTGTAGTCGTGCCAAAGAAACATCTGAGCGACTATCCCGCAGAGCAACACGCTGCCGATCAGCGCGGCGGCCAGGATGGCGGCTCCCTGACCCAGGACTATTACCCTGTTGACCAAAGACGCCGCGTACCAGGCCGTATAAAAATCCAACCGGAAGTAGTTCGTGAACTGCGCGAACAGCGCGACGAACCCGAACGGGTACAACAGCGCCACCGGTAGCGCCAGGTACGCGGCAAGCGTCTGCGCTATGTCAAGGAAACTGACTCGCGGGGCCGTCATATACGGATAATGTACGTCGTTTCCATCAACGGCACTGCGGTCGCAGCCGCACGGAAGGAGCGCAATCCGAAGGTTTCGTCGTGGATCTCGCCGTAGTCCAAGGCACCCTCGATATCGTGGTGGCTCTTGACGCCAGTGTCAACCACGAACCCGCGAAGGCGGTGGTCAGGGTTTGTACGCCAGGCGTTATCCGTTACCCGGAGCCGGGAAGCTGGAAGGATTGGCTCGCGCAAAGGAGGCCATCGCGGGCGTCTTCCAGGTACGGATACTCGAACTCCCCTTCCCTGTTCACTGGGAATCGCTTGACCGCCCATCCATGTTTGGAGACATGCCGAATGCCAGGGTCACGCAGGCAAGCACCCGTTCGAGTGAGGCTCCAGCCCGCTTCAGCGTCAGCCCTTCTTCTTACGCCGCCTGCCACCTTTGAGGAGCGAGTAGCCGACGGGCACGACGAGGAGCGTCAGGAAGGTGGAGGTGACGAGGCCCCCGATCACGGGTATCGCCAAACTGCTTGAGATGAGCGCGCTGCCGCCGCCCCCGAAGCCGAAAGCGAGCGGCAGCAAGGCGAACACCGTAGCCAGCGCCGTCATCAGGATGGGCCGCAGTCGCGCCCGCCCGGCCTCGATGATGGCGTCGTCCACTTCTTCGTGGCGCGAGAGGGCGCTACCGGCGAAGTCCACGAACAGGATAGCGTTGGAGACGACTATCCCGATCAGGAGCAACACGCCCAGAAGCGCGGGCAGGCTCAGGGCCGTGCCGGTGATGAGCAGCGCGCCGAACGCCCCAGTAGTGGTGAGCGGGACGGAGAGCAAGATGACCAGCGGCGTCAGCAGGGAGCCGAAGAATACGACGAGGATCAAATACACCAGCACGAGCGCCACGATGATGGAGAGGAACAGGTTCCTGAAACTCTCCTCGATGTCCTCGGACTCGCCCCCGACGTTGGCGGTCACGCCGTCCGGGAGATTCAGGACCGGCAATGAGGCCGCGACTTCATTGGAGACGGAACTGGTGTCTTCGGAGGTGATGGTTCCGGTGACGGTGACGGCCCGCTCGCCGTCGGAGCGGCTGATGGCCGATGGCGCCTGTACCTCCCGCACCTGCGCCACGTCATCAACGCTCTGTCCGGAGCCTACGGGCAATTTGCGCACGTCCTCCAGCGAGTCTGCCGAACTCTCCGGCACGCCGACGGTGGCGGGCGTGTCGCCGAGCGTGATCGGCGGCCCTCCGCCGAGCAAAGTACCCAGCGTGGTCGAGACGCCGGTCGGGGAGAGCCCGGCCTTCGCCGCCTCTTCGGCGTTCACATCCACCTCGACCTCCGGGCTCACGTCGGAGATATCACTCCGCACGTTGGCGACGTCATTGTTTTCGGAGACCTCATCCACCACGGTCTCTGACGCCGTCCGCAGTTCCTCCTCGGAGCCGCCGAGAATGGTGATCTCGATTCCTCCGGCCGGGGGGCCTTGCTGGAGGATCTGAACCTGGAAGCCTTCACCGTAGCGGTCGCGGCCCTCGCCAGCCAGCCGGGCGAGGGTGTTCTGTACATTGGCGTTTTCCTCGACGACAATGAACGCCTGACCCTGGTTCCCGGAGCGCAGCGGCTGGTCCGGGTTGAAGTTATCCTCCCCGCCGATGGAGAGCTGGTAGCCATCCACGCCAGCGTCGTCGAGCATGAACTCCTCGAAGGGTCTGAGCCTATCCTCCGTCTCCCCGGCGGCAGTCCCGGCGGGCAACTCGACCGTAGCCTGCAAGAGCCGCTCCTCGCTCGGCGGGAAAAAACTGACCGCCAGGAACGGTATCGCAAAGAGCCCCCCGACAAACGCCAGCAACGCCAGGAAGAGGACCGAGGGCCGGTGCCTGAGGCTCCACTGCAAGACCGGCGTGTACAGCGCGACGAGCCACCCAGCGTCGTCTGAGCCTTCATCTCCATCGGAACGCCGACGCGCAAGGAGGGCGAGAACCAGGATCACGAGCCCGGCCACCACCCCGGCTATCGCGAGGAATACCGGAGATCCCGTATCCACATCCGAAACCGCATTCTGGACGGCGCTTGCGAGTTCGCTCAGGCGGCTGACGAGGTCCGATGGCAGCCAGGAGATCCCATCGAGCAGCCCGGCCCCCGCCGCAACCACGGCGCCCGCGAAGAGCGCGGTCAAGACCAGTAGGCTCACGAAAAATGCCCGGAACATCCGCGGTCCACGGCGATTCCTTCGCGTATCCTGTCTTCCACGCCGCGAGCGCCGACTCTCGGGATCTTCGAAGGATTCGTCCTCCGCCTGGTTTCCAGCTTCCGGTCTCTCTCGGAAGGGCCGACGCTTGATGAAGACGCTGGCTAACATGGGGATGATGGTGACCGAGACGATCAGGGAGG
>JACDGB010000306.1 GCA_013815485.1 Rubrobacter sp. | reverse complement strand
CCCAGGGTCATCACGGACTCTATGTCGCTGGCGGTGCGTATCTTGCTCGTCGCGTGCCTAAGGACGCTGAGCTTGGCGTCTTCTTCGCCCATGCCAGAGCCGTCGTCGCGGACCAGCACGCGCTCGCGGCCGCCGTCGGCTATCTCCACCTCCACGCGCGTGGCGCCGGCGTCCAGGGCGTTCTCGCAGAGCTCCTTGACCACGGAGGCGGGGCGGTCGACGACCTCTCCGGCTGCGACCTGCTGAGCCACGAGGGGATCGAGCAGCGCTACCCGACTCAAAGACCAAACACCTCCGCACGTCGTCTACACGGGTGATTCTACTCGTATGATCGTTGCTCACCACGCTAGCCACCGCTCGTGACCGACGCGCACGGCCCCGGCGGCATAGTTGGGGCCATGGCGAAGACCGAGCCGTCGGTAAAGGTCCCCTTGGGGTGCACCCATTCGACCGGACAGCTCCGTAAGTCAACTTCTCCGGAGACCGGATGTAGAGTTACGTTCGGATCGAGGAGGAGAGAGTGTCCAATCGAAGAAGAAACCACACCAGGGAGTTCAAGCTCCAATGCTGCCGCCAGGTAGCCACCGGCGAGAAGCGCCCCGCCCAGATCTGCCGGGAGCACAACCTTTCGGAGAGCGTACTCCTCAGGTGGCGCAAAGAATACGAAGAGCGCGGCGAGGCGGCCTTCACCGAGAAGCAGCCCTCCGGCGACGGAGCCTTGGAGACGAGGATAGCCGAGCTGGAGCGTTTCTGCGGGCAGCTCTCCCTGGAGAACCGGATCTTAAAAAAGTCGCTCAAGAGCATGAACTCGCCAAGAGGCACGCCGTGATCGAGCGAGTGCGTGAGGAACACCCCAAGATGCCCATCCAAAGGCTCTGCGAGCTGATGAGCCTCAGCCGTTCGTGGTACTACGAACACTACGAACGCCCTTCCGCGGCGGAGAAAGCGAAAAAGGACGTGGGGCTGCGTGATGCCATAGAGCGGATCGTTCTTGAGTTCCCGGGCTACGGCTACCGCCGGGTCACCGCGGCGCTCGGGCGCGAAGGGTGGAGCGTCAACCACAAGCGGGTCTTGAGGATCATGCGGGAAGAGTCACTCCTATGCCAGCTAAAGCGCCGCTTCAAGCCGACCACCGACTCGGCTCACGCTTTCGCCAGATACCCGAATCTCATCAAAGACACCGAGATAGACGAACTCGATCAGGCCTGGCTCTCGGACATCACCTACGTCAGGCTGCCTACTACCTTTTGCTATCTGGCGGCGATCCTGGACGCCTACTCCCGCAAGTGCGTTGGGTGGCATCTCTCGCGATTCATAGACACTCGCCTGACACTCTCGGCGCTTGAGATGGCGCTCGCTGCTCGCCGGCCTGAGACGGGGCTGATCCACCACAGTGACCAGGGCATGCAGTATGCCTCAAGCGAGAGTACGTACTCCGGCTGCACGAGGCAGGAGCCCCCATCAGCATGGCCTCTGTGGGCAATCCCTACGAGAACGCCAAAGCCGAGAGCTTCTTCCGGAACCTGAAGATGGAGGAGGTCTACCTGAAGGACTACCGCGACTTCGAGGAAGCCGAAGAGAACATAGGCCAGTTCATAGAGGAGGTCTACAACCGCAAGAGACTACACTCCAGTCTCGGGTATCTACCTCCGGTAGAATTTGAGGCACAGCATGCCCTGAAGGTGGGAAGTTGACTATGGGCACTGTCCGGAAATATGGGTTCACACCAACAAGCACCTGCCCTCTCTAAAGCGTCAGGCTCCGGTAGATGGCATGCTGGGAGGTGTTGAGGGGGGAGAGGACGAATGCAAGGAGTAGGAGGCACGACATGGTTCGCCCAGGTCACGTAATGGAGAATCCGGTTCTCGGGGAGAACCGGATAGTCTTCACGAAGACCGCGCAGCAAACTGGCGGGGAGTCGTTCGGGTTGGAGGTGTTTATTCGGGCTGGGGCACCCGGCACCCCCGAAATGGTCCACCCCCTCCAGGACGAAAGCTTTGAGCTTCTTTCAGGCTCCCTCGACTTCCGCGTAGGAGGCCAGGAGCGGCGCCTCGAAGCAGGAGAGAGCCTCCTCATCCCGAAAGGCACGCCCCACAACTGGTGGAACGAAAGCAACGAGGAGACCCACGCCCTCGTCGAGCTTAGACCGGCGCTGCGATCGGAGGAGTTGTTCGCGAATATCTACGGGCTCTGTAGCGAGAAGGGGACCCTACCCAACCCGCTGCAGATGGCGGTCTTGTTCAACGAGCACTTCAACGAGGGTCACCTGACCAAGCCGCCGCTATTGGTGCAGAAGGTGATGTTCGGGGCGCTGGCACCGGTGGGTAGGCTGCTCGGATACAAGGCCCACTACCCCAAGTACAGTGGCTGGGAGACTTCCAGCGGTGAGGGAGCAGGACCGCCGTCCACGAGGAGTGTGATGGCGCGGGGAGTGGCCCTGGTGGGCTTGCTCTTGGTGGCATCCTTATTCTTGGTTAGGTGGGCACGTAGCCTAAGCGAAGGCTAGAGCTTCGCAGCTACTCGGACATCCGGCCATGGCCCTTATTCACTCAACCTCGTAGAAGTAGAGTTCTGAGAACTTTGCCTTGACGGAGTCCTCAGAAGTAGGGTTCCTATCCTGCTCCCAAAGCACGTGCTACGAAAGATGCGTCACGCCGGCCCGCGCCTCATAATGTGTGTTACTAAGGCCTTCAGAAAGTGAGAAGCGCTATGGCCAAAGTAGGCGACGAGATAGTCAACCCCCGCACGGGACAGAGGATGGTCTTCCTCCAAACCGGCCAGGAGAGCGGCGGGGATCTGGTAAGGATCGATACCTACAACCCTCCCACCTCGCCCACCAGCGCCCCCGAACCCGACCACGTCCACCCGTACCAAGAGAGCGGCGCCGAGGTCCTATCCGGCTCGCTGCGCTTCCACATAAACGGCGAAGAGCGTTCGGTGCGGGCGGGGGAGTCGATAACCATCCCGGCCAACACGCCCCACCACTTCTGGAACGACGGCGAGGAGGAGGCCCACTTCGTGGGGTGGTTCTGTCCGGCCCTAAAGATAGATCGGTTCTTCGAGACGTTCTTCGGCCTAGCCCAGGACGACAAGCTAAACGAGAAGGGGTTGCCTTCCCTATTGCAGCTTGCGGTGATGGTGCCCCGCTTCGGGGACGAGATAAGGCTTTCTAGCCCGCCGTGGGCCGCGCAGAGGGCGATCTTCGGGATGCTGGCGCCCGTCGGCAGGGCGCTCGGCTACCGGGAGGAGTATCCATACCCCCACCACGGCGGCCCGCAGGTGCCCCAGGCAAGCGGGGAGGAGCGGCGGCCGGCGACCTCCCGCAAGATGGGCGTGGTTGTGGCGTGCGTGCTCGCCCTCCTCTTCGCACTCTTCTTGCTCCGCCGGCGCGGCCGCTCGAACGGCAGATAGCTTCGCCACCCAACTTACCAGGACCTATTCACCCGAGTGCGTGGAAGGGGCGTTCCGGGAAGTACGCCTAGTGAAGACACTTTGAAGTTCGGAGGTACG
>JACDGB010000305.1 GCA_013815485.1 Rubrobacter sp. | reverse complement strand
CCGATGCCACCGCCGCGCCCGTTTCGGCCGCCTCGCAGGAGAGCGTAGAGTCCGAAGGAGATCCCGGCGAGCCCCGCCAGCGCGAGGAGCAGCCCGAAGGCGAACGCTGAGTTCATGAGGAATCGGGCGGTGAGTTCAACCGGTCGGTGCAACACAGGGTAGGGTTTCGGGTGTTGTATGGATCGGAGGCAGGAGTATGGCTCAGGTGGGACGCCCAGGGTTGTCGGCGGCGCGCAAGAAGGAGATGTGGGAACGGTGGAAGGCCGGCGAATCCGTCAGCGACATCGCTCGGGCCCTGGACAAGAAACCCGGCTCCATCTTCGGTACGCTCAAAGCCGGCGGCGGGGTCGCTCCGCCCGGGCGGCGCAGGGCACCGGCGGCTTTGAGCCTCGCCGAACGAGAGGAGATCTCGCGCGCTCTCGCCGCCGGGGGTTCGATGCGTAGCGTCGCGTCCCGGCTGGGGCGGCCCGCCTCTACGGTGAGCCGGGAGGTGGGCCGCAACGGCGGGCGGGCGAAGTACCGCGCCCAGGAGGCCGACGAACGCGCCTGGGACCGGGCACTTCGTCCCAAGAGATGCCTGCTCGCATTGAACGAAACCTTGCGGGACGTGGTCGCGGACAAGCTCTCCATCGACTGGTCACCGCAGCAGATCTCTGGTTGGCTTGGCAGACACTATCCCGAAGACGAGGCGATGCGAGTGTCACACGAGACCATCTACCAGACCCTGTTCGTGCAGACCAAAGGGGCGCTGAAGAAGGAGTTGATCGCCCACCTACGCTCCAAGCGCAAGATGCGCCGATCGCGCAAGGCGTCCACCGCCGGACAGCGGCGAGGGAGGATCAAGGACGCCGTCTCCATCCGCGAGCGCCCGCCGGAGGTCGAGGAGAGGGCGGTGCCGGGCCACTGGGAGGGGGACCTGATCGCCGGGTCGCGCAACTCCCACGTGGCGACGCTGGTGGAGCGCGGCAGTCGATTCGTGATGCTGGTGCGGGTTGAGGGCAAGGACACGCAAAGCGTGGTGGGGGCTCTTGGCAACCAGATCCAACGTCTGCCCGAGAGCATGATGAGCACCTTGACATGGGACCGAGGGACGGAGATGGCCGAGCACAAGAAGTTCACCATCGCGACCGACGTGGCGGTCTATTTCTGCGACCCGAAGAGCCCGTGGCAGCGGGGTACGAACGAGAACACAAACAGGCTGCCGCGCCAATACCTGCCCAAGAAGAGCGACCTCTCGGCGTACAGCCAGCACGCGCTCGACGAGATCGCGCTGAAACTAAACACGAGACCCCGCAAGACGCTCTCGTATCGCACCCCGGCTGCTACACTGGCGCAGACCGTTGCGTTGACCGGTTGAACTCACCGCTGCTTGTTTATCGTCTTGCCCTGGCCGGGAATCGAATAGTTAGCCCTCGACTCCCGAGGCGAGCGAAGCGTCTCCCGATCCCGCACGGCTAGCTTCCTCGCGCGCCCATTTGGGAGAGGAGTTTGCGGAAGCGAGGATCTGCGCGCAAGGGCGCGAATTCCAGGGCGCGCTCGAAGTGCGAGGCGTCGCTCTCCCCGGCCTCGACGGCCTTCTCGATGTAGTCGAGGGCGACGGCGTACTCGCCGCGCCGGGCGCGGATGCTGGCGAGCGCCGAGAGGGCAGGGGAGTACGCCGGGTCCACGGCGACAGCGCGGGCGAGGATCTCCTCCGCCGTCTCCAGATCATCCGCCGTGTAATAGAGGCTGGCGTATGAGTACAGGGCCCTGGGGTTGGCCGGGTCTTCCTTGAGGGCCTCCATGAAGTGTTCCTCGGCCTTGACCACATCGCCCTGCCTTTCGTGCAAAAGGCCCAACTCCAGGTGCGCGGCGGGGTCGGATGGGTCGAGGGCGAGCACGCCCCGATAGGCTTCCGCCGCCCCAGCCTCGTCCTGCGCCGCGAGTCGCGCTTCGCCTAGAGTGTAGAGATGCCTGAGCTCGTCACGGCCCAGAGCAACGGCCTCCTCAGAGAGCTTCAGGGCTTCGTCGAGGTCCTTCTCCTGCGAGAGTAAATGGGCGGCTAGCTCGTCCCTGATCTCCGGCGAGCCGGGACAGTCTTCGAGGCCCCGCCGGAAGGCCGCCTCGGCGTCTTCCAAGCGGCTATTGCGGGCGTGGCAGATCCCGAGGTTCGCGTGCGCCTCCCACCACTCCGGGGTCTCGTCTATTACCTCTTCGTATGCGGCGACCGCCTCGGGGTAGCGGCCGAGCATGTCCAGGGCGTTGGCCCGGAAGGTGCGCGCCCCGCTCCTCTGCTCGCCGTCGGGGTCGCCAGCGACGTACATGGCAGCCTCGAAGAATTCAAGCGCCTCGGCGTAGTCGGCGGCGTCGAAGAGTGTGAGGCCAGCGTTTATGAGCATGTCGGCATCCTCAGGGTAACGCCTGGTCCAACGCTCGAAGGTGGCCTTTGCGAGAGAGCTTTCGCCCATCATGCCGTAGTAGCGGCCAAGTTCGACGTAGGCTTCGGGGTAGTCGGGGTCGGCTTCGATGGCGCGTTCGAGATGGTGGACGATCCTGAACGGTTCGTCGCGCCGAATAGCCACCAGCGCAAGCCCCATTCGTGGTCCGGCCCACTCCGGGTCCAGTTCCAGGGCATCCAGGAAACTCGCCTCCGCCTCCTCCAGGCGGTCGAGGTTCAGGAGCGTCCGGCCAACGGCCTCTATGACCTCCGGGTTCTCCGGTGCCGCCGCCAGCGCCTGCTCGAACCTCCCCAGAGCCTCCTCGAAGAGGCCCTCCTCCGATAGAGTCTCGCCCTGCTCCAGATAGTCTTCGGGATCCATCACCACGGATTAAACCAGATAGCGCCGGGGGATAGTGTGTACAGTCTTATACAGCCCCGCGAACCCTACTCGAAAGGAACGCCCTTGAAAAACCCTCCGGTCGTCGTGAGCCTGCCCATCCGTTACGGGGACCTCGATCCCTACGGCCACGTCAACAACGCCGTGCATCTGATGTTCTTCGAGGAGATCCGCCTCTCGTACTGGCGCGCCCTGGCCGATGAAATAGGCTTCGAGGATCTGGAAGCGGGAGACATACCTGGTGCGCGCTACGTGATCGCCGAGTCCACCATCCGCTACAAAGCCCCGGTCTTCCTCGACGACATTCTCCACGGTGCCGCCAGCATCCGAACCGTCGGCAACCGCTCCTACGTCATGGATTTCGAGGTCCGAAAGGGAGACTCGTTCGAGAACGGAACCATCATCTGCGAAGGCTCCGCCGCCCACGTATTCTTCGATCCAACATCCGCCGAAGTGCAGCCCCGCCCCGACTGGTTCCTCACCGCTGTCGCCGGACTCGAAGGCCGCACCGAAGAGTCTTTCGTGCCGGAGGATAGTTGAGCCAGTCACTTC
Organism: Rubrobacter sp.; assembly: GCA_013815485.1. GTDB lineage: Bacteria > Actinomycetota > Rubrobacteria > Rubrobacterales > Rubrobacteraceae > JACDGB01. The sequence continues at coordinate 158 of JACDGB010000305.1, read as the reverse complement.
GGATACGGAATGTTACGGTGAACGAAACCTTGCGAAAAGGAGACTACTTTGAAATACCAGACGATAAAGGGCGAGAGGATCCCCTCGCTGGGGCTAGGGACGTACCGGCTCACCGGGGAGGCGTGTTCGCGGACCGTGGAGCGCGCCCTCTCGATGGG
>JACDGB010000304.1 GCA_013815485.1 Rubrobacter sp. | reverse complement strand
CCGCTGCGGTAGGCCAGGTCCCCGAAGAGCCTGCGGGCGACGCCGTCCTCATCGAGGCCCGCCCCTGCCAAAAGCTCCCGTACGAGAAGCACGTCGGCGGTGTTGGCAGAGGTCAGTTCGTAGGAGACGGGCACGCGGTTGGTGGCGCAGAGGAGGTGCAGCTTCACCCCGTAGACGGCGAACGAACCCCACCTCACCCAAGTAGCGCCAGTCGAGAGCGCTCCCCAGCCCGCCGACTGCGCAACCTGGCGCGGGCGCAATACTTCCAAGAGCGTCGAGTCGAGGAGGAGGACCTCGGGGTCGCCGACCAACTCGGGCAGGACCGAGCGGCGCAAGGGCTCCAAGAATCGCCGGAGCCGCCTCACGCGCCGATGCAACGAGGAGGGGCGCATCCTCGCGACGCCCGGAAAGAGGTGGACAAAGAAACGCTGGGTGTCGCGCAGGAAGGAGCGTTCGCTCTCCAATCCCCGAAGCTGCTGCAAGAGCGCCAGCGTCAGAACCTCCGAGTCCGAGAGCTTCTTGAGCGACTCGTGGCTTCGCCATCTCGGGTTGAGGAGCGCGTAGGCGTCGTCCACCAGGCAGAACAGGACCGTGATCGCCTCTTCCAGGGACGCGAGAGTGGGGGTATGCTGCGCTTGGGCCATCCGAGGTTCCTTTCGCCGGGGATTCGGATGGCCCCCGTTGTACCGTCAATCCACGCAACAGGCATCTAGGGGAGGCCCACGAGAATGGCGTCGTCCATCGGGACATAAAGCCGCAGAACGTCCTGATCACGAAGTCCGGCGACGCGAAGGTCGCTGACTTTGGCATCGCCCTGGACTCGAACATGGCCGCACTGACGAAAGGGCAGTACGTATTGGGGGCCACCAAGTACATGTCGCCCGAGCAGGCGCACGGCAAGCCCGCGACGTCCCGGAGCGATCTGTATTCGCTGGGTGTAGTCCTCTACGAAATGCTCACCGGCGAGGCCCCATACGACGCCGACACCCCCCTCGGGGTGGCCGTCAAACACGCTAGCGAGCCGCCACCGATCCCCAGGGAAACCAACCCCGACGTGCCTGAGCCTCTCAGCGACCTGACCCTCTGGCTGCTCGCTAAAGACCCCGAGAACCGTCCCGAGAGCGCCTCCAATTTCGTTGAGGCCCTGAAGGAGGCCCGTCGCAAGCTCTCGCCAGTGGCCGGGGCGGGCGCGGCGGGGATGGCCGCGGCCGGAATGGTTCCGGTGGGGTCGGCTGCGGCGGGTGAGATCCCGAACGGGGCTCCGGATGGAACCTCGGGAAGACGGGGGATGGGTCCACCGCCTGGGGCCTCCGATGCCGCCGCCCCGGGGGCAGCCGGAGGAACCGCGCGGAATGGGCGCAAGCGGCTTCTTTGGGTGGCGCTCGCGGCCCTGCTCATCGCGGCGCTCGTGGCGGTGGGTCCGCTGGTAAGCGACCTCCTGCCAGGAGTCGCGAACCGGCTGGAAGCGGTGGTGGGAGGCGGTGCCGAGCCGGTGAAAGTACCGGACGTGAAAGGTCTCCCCGAGGATGAGGCCGGGAAGAAGCTTTCCGGAGCGGGCTTCGGGGTCGAGAAGGAAACCCGCGAGAGCGTGCCGGAGAACGAGGGGAAGGTTCTGGATCAGTCCGTGGCCAGCGGTGGCACTGCGGACGAGGGATCGAAGATCTCCCTGGTGGTCGGAGGCGGTCCCCCGACGGTCGAGGTGCCCGATCTGTACTACCTGAAATTTCCCGAAGCGCAGCAGAAGCTCGAAGACCTCGGGCTGAAGGTGGGCGAGAAGAAGATCATCCACGACCACCAGTACGAGTACGAGAAATACCCCAAGGAGGTCGTCCTGAAGCAGACCCCAGCCTCTGGAGAAGAGGCCGAAGCAGGCACCGAGATAGACCTCCAGGTAGCCTGCAATTGCGATGCCGGGGACCACACGGAAGAATATTAGGATCTCATCGCGACAGGCGGTTTCGCCCCCGACTGGCGCGGGTACAGGGCGCGGCATGAGGGTAGTTGTGTTGGGGGCTACGGGAAACGTCGGCACAAGTGTCCTGCGCTCGCTCGCCGCGGAAGAGAAGGTTGAATCCGTACTCGGGCTGGCGCGCCGCGTACCGAACCTCTCGATGCCGAAGGTCGAGTGGGCTTCGGCGGACGTGACGGAGGACGACCTCGTACCGCACTTCCGCAGTGCGGACGCCGTAGTCTCGCTCTCCTGGCTCATACAACCGGCCCGCGACCTGAACAAGTTGTGGATGGTCAACGTCGAGGGGAACTCCCGCATCATGCGCGCCGTGAAAGAAGCGGAAGTGCCCGCGCTCCTTTACGCTTCGTCGGTCGGGGTGTACTCGCCGGGGCCGAAGGACCGCGTCGTGGACGAGAGCTGGCCCCGGAACGGCGTCTCTACCTCGTACTATGCCAGGCACAAGGCCGAGGTCGAACGTCGTTTGGACCGCTTCGAGGCGGAGAACCCGGACGTGCGGGTGGTCAGGATGCGACCCGGCCTCGTGTTCAAGAAGGATGCGGCGCAGGGCATCCGGCGGCTCTTCGCCGGTCCTTTCTTTCCCGGTATGCTGGCACGGCCGGAGCTCATAAACCTGGTCCCTGAGGTGAAGGGGCTGCGCTCGCAGGTCGTCCACTCCTACGACGTTGGGGAGGCGTTCCGGCTGGCCCTCGCCGGGGAGGCGCGGGGCGCGTTCAACCTGGCGGCTGAGCCGGTGCTGGACGCCCAGGAGATCGGGCGCATCCTGAACGCCAGGCCATTCTCCTTCTCCGCGCGGGCGTTACGGGCAGGCGCGAACCTGGCGTGGCGGCTGAGACTCCAGCCGGTGCCGCCGGACTGGTTGGATCTCTCGCTCAACATCCCCGTCATGGACACCACCCGCGCCCGCACCGAGCTCGGCTGGGTTCCACAGTACACCGCCAGCGATACTCTCCTCGACGTGCTCGATGGGTTGTCCAGCGGCGCGGGCCTCGACACGCCGCCGCTCTCCCCGGAAACTGGCGGACCGTTCCGCATCCGCGAGATACTGACCGGAGTGGGGGGCAGGGAGCCGTGAAGGCCGTCGTGTGGCACGGCAAGGAGGACGTGCGGGTAGATAACGTCCCCGACCCCGTCATCCGGGAGCCCACGGACGCCATCGTCCGCATAACCTCCACCGCCATCTGCGGCTCAGACCTCCACCTGTACAGTAAGCTCTCCCCGATCATGCGCGAGGGCGACATCATCGGCCACGAGCCGATGGGGATCGTGGAAGAGGTCGGGACCGGGGTGGAGCACATAAGGCCCGGCGACCGCGTCGTGGTGCCCTTCAATATCTCCTGCGGCCACTGCTTTTTCTGCGATCTGCAACTCTACTCCCAGTGCGAGACCACCCGCGACACCGGCAGGCTAGCCGAGGCCGCGAGCCTGCTCGGGCGCGGCAAGGGCGCGAGCCTCTTCGGGTACACGCACGTCTACGGCGCGGTGCCTGGCGGGCAGGCTGAGTACCTCCGCGTGCCGCAGGCCCACTTCGGGCCGATCAAAATCCCTGAGGGACCACCT
>JACDGB010000303.1 GCA_013815485.1 Rubrobacter sp. | reverse complement strand
CGCGCTCGCCCCAGTTGGAGCGGAGTTTGGCGTAGGTGAGAGACAGCGTCTTCATGGCCCGCGTGATCCCCACGTAGAACAACCGTCGCTCTTCCTCCAAATTCTGCTCATCGAGCGACCGAGCGTGCGGGAACGTCCCCTCCTCCATCCCGACAACGAACACATGCTCGAACTCAAGTCCTTTGGCGTTATGGAGCGTCATCAGGGTGACGCGGCCCTCGCTCCCCACCTTCTCCGTCTCCGAATACAGCGCCTGCTCTTGCAAGAAACCTTCGAGGGTAGGCTCAGGCTCCACCCGCTCGTACTCGCGGGCGGCGTTTATAAGCTCCTCCAGGTTCTCCAGACGGGATTCCGCCTCGATGGTCCTCTCGTCCTCCAGTTCCTTGCGATATTCAGACTCGTCGAGGACTGACGAGATCATCTCCGCGGGCGCAACCTCCTTCGATGCCACCCGCCAACCATCGAAGAGGTTCTTCACGTCCGAACAAGCCTTCCGCGCCTTGCCGGAGAGTCCCGCTTCATCCGCCTCCGAGAGAGCTTCGTACAGTGAGATGCCGTTCATGCGCGCATGGTCCACGAGCTTCGCCACCGAGGTGGTCCCGAGCCCGCGCTTTGGGACATTGACGATCCGCTCCAGGGAGGCGGCGTCGGCGGGGTTGGCGATCACGGCCAGGTAGGCCATCGTGTCCTTGATCTCCGCCCGCTCGTAGAAGCGGACGCCGCCCACGATCTGGTACGTCACCCCCTCCCTCACCAGCACGTCCTCCAGCGCCCGGCTCTGAGCGTTCGTCCTGTAAAAGACCGCCACGTCCCGCAGCGAAGCGCCTTCCTCCACCATCCGCTCTATCTCCGAGACCACGAATCGCGCCTCCGCGTACTCATCCGATGCCGTGAAGACCCGGATGCCCTCGCCCTCCTCGCCAGCCGTCCATAGTTCCTTGTGCTTCCGGGAGGCATTGTTCGCCACCACCGCGTTCGCCGCCGAGAGGATCGTCTGCGTCGAGCGATAGTTCTGCTCAAGCCTGACCACCGCGGTCTCCGGGTAGTCCCGCTCGAAGTCCAGGATGTTCCGTATATCCGCGCCACGGAAGCTGTAGACGCTCTGATCATCATCTCCGACGACACACAGATTACGATGTCCGGCAGCCAGCACGGTGACGAGACGATACTGAGCATGGTTCGTATCCTGATACTCGTCAACGTGGATGTATTTAAAGCGCGTCTGGTAGCGTTCGCGGACTTCGGGGAAAATTTCCAGGAGGGCGACGGTCTGCATGATGAGGTCGTCGAAGTCCATCGCGTTGTTCTCGTAGAGGCGTTTCTGGTACAGGTCGTAGACTTCGGCGACGTTCTCGGCCATGTAGCCTTCGGTCTTGCGGAGGTAGTCATTGGGGGCATCGAGGCGGTTCTTAGCGGTGGAGATCTGGGCCTGGAAAGAGCGCGGGTTGAAGCGTTTCGGGTCCTTGCCAAGCTCCACGATGCAGCGTTTCACGAGCCGGACTTGATCCGCTGAGTCGTAGATCGTGAACTCCCGCTTGTACCCGAGCTTCTCGGCGTGGACGCGCAGGATACGGGCGCAAAAAGCGTGGAAGGTCGAGACCCACATCTTGCGGGAATCCGGCCCCACGAGGAGCGTCACCCGCTCCTTCATCTCCTGAGCGGCCTTGTTGGTGAAGGTTATGGCGAGGATTCCATCCGGCGGCGCCAGACCTTGATCCAGGATATAGGCGATGCGGTGCGTGAGCACGCGAGTCTTGCCACTTCCGGCTCCGGCCAGGATCAGGAGCGGCCCCTCGGTCTTCGTGACGGCGTCGAGCTGAGTTGGATTTAAAGATTCCAGCAACACTGGAAAAAGTATAGCAGGGAGCGTCCCGTTTCCATTCCTACGAGCCGGGACGCGACAGCCGATGCAGGACCACCTTCACATCTCGGCTTTCCTGCTCAACGAACACGCTCTCGGTCGAGAATGCGAGGCCAGCCTCGTGAATTACCTCTCTGAATAGCGGCTCCCACCGACGTCCGGGGTCGGCGACGAGGGCCTCCCCGCCAGAGGCGAGCAACCGTGGGATGAGCTTTGCGAGCGCCTCGGCGTTGCGCTGCTCGTACAGCACGTCGGTGGCGAGGACGAGATCGAAGGTCTCCGTCATATCTTCCGGCGCATGCCAGTCGAGGAGCGCGGTTCGCGGTTCAGGCGAGCCGTTGATCCCGGCGTTGTGGCGCACGAAGTCCAGGGCGGCCTCGTAATGGTCGGTCGCCAGCGCACGAGCGCCGCGCCTCAGCGCCACGATCGTTGGCAGCCCGACGCCACAGCCAAGCTCGATGGTCCGCTTACCGGTAAGGTCTTCTTCGTGGATGTGCCGCGCCAGGGCTACCGCGCTCGGCCACAACTCCGCCCAGTACGGCAGGCTCTCGTCGTTGTCGAAATCCTCTTCGTCTATGAGGGCGTCGGCCGCGGCGGGGTATACGACGCGGTAGATTTCATCACCGATCCGCACCGGCGATTCATCCAACTCCGTGCGACCGCCGAGATGGGCGCGCAGGGCTTCCAGAGAGGGGCTTTTCGAGGGAGCTTTCGTTAGTTACCGGCTGAGGGAGGCAGCGGTCTCGCGGACGGCGCGGTCTTCGCGGCTTTGCCGTTCGTCGTCGGCGAGTTCAGCAATGCTGTAGCGACCGAAGACGCCTTCCAGGGCGGTGCGAGCCTCATCCCAGACCTTGCTGGTGACGCACAGCGGGGCATCCGCGATGTAGCAGGTGCCGCCGGCGGAGCAGCGGGCGGGCCTCACCTCGCCGTCCAGAATCTCCACGATGTCGAGGACGGTGATCTCCTCGGTCGGCATCGCGAAGCGGTATCCACCGTGGGCGCCGCGCTGACTCTTGATGACGTTAGCCCGCCGAAGGTCGCCGAAGATTTGCTCCAGGAACCTCTCGGGGATGCGCTGCCGACGTGCGACCTCAGCCACCCCGAGCGGAGATGCACACTCGTTGAGCGCCAACTCCACCAGCGCCCGAACCGCATACTTGCTTTTCTGCGTAAGCCTCATGAGGTTCCGATTGTAACATAGATGCAACGATTACAAAGGCCGGAATTCGTGAGTCGGGGAACCGGCCTCCCGACGCTATTCTTCGTGCAGGTCGCGGTTTATGTACTGCTGCATGGCGCTCGCTATGCGTTCGCCCGTCACCAGGAACACCGTGCGGCCACCGATGTCCACGCCGTGGTCGGCGATGCGTTCCAGGTAGTGGACCACCAGGGCGGCCCGCATCCGCCACTCCGGGGCGCCGCCGCCATCCTCGGAGGGATTGGCTATGAGATTCATCGCCTCGGAGTACAGGAGGTCCACCTTGTCGTCGGCGGCCTGGAGGTCGCGGGCGCGATCTATGTCGCGGTTTCGGAAGATATCTAGTCCCTCGTGAAACAGCCTCCGGGCGGTTCGAGCCATCTCGATCAGGGCCGCTTCGAGGTCCACGTCCCGCTCGCATCCGTCGGTGTCAACGAGAGCATGGCAGATGTGCTCCGTGAGCGTGCCGGAGCGGACCAGGTG
>JACDGB010000302.1 GCA_013815485.1 Rubrobacter sp. | reverse complement strand
GCGCCTACACCGACGGCATCGTGCCAGGCCAGTACTCCGTCGAGGGCGGCCAGGCCTCCACGGGTTCCGTGGTCAAGTGGTTCAAGGACAACTTCGCGAAGAGGGCCGGCGCGGAGGCCGAGCGTCGCGGGGTGGACGCCTACGAGGTACTGGGCGAGATGGCGGCGGAGGTGCCGCCTGGTTCCGAGGGTTTGATGGTGCTTGATTACTGGCAGGGCAACCGGACGCCCCACACGGACCCGGAGGCGCGCGGGATGATGTGGGGGCTCTCCCTCAGGCACGAGGAGGGGCACGTCTTCCGAGCGATCCTCGAAGGCATCTGCTACGGCACCGAGCACATATTGCGGATCATGCGCGAGAACGACTTCGAGCCGAAGGAGGGGGTAGTGTGCGGCGGCCCGACCAAGAGCAGGCTGTGGATGCAGATGCACTCCGACGTCTCGAACCTGCCGATCTCCTTTACCCGGGTGTCCGAGGCGCCGGCGCTGGGCTCGGCGATCCTCGGGGCCGTGGGAGCCGGGCTCTACCCGGACATCCAGACGGCCGCCGAGAAAATGGTCCACGTCGAGAGCCAGATCGAACCGGACCCGACCATGCACGAGGCGTACAAGTTCTACGTCGACAAGTACATCGAGACCTATCCCCGGATGAAAGAGCTGATGCACGAAGTCTCCCACCACGAGGCGAGCCAGGACAGAGAACGACCCCTGGCCCATGGCTGAACGCCTCGGACCCTCAGCCGGGCACGATTTGCGGTCATGGCAGGAGAAGCCCCACACGGCGCGCGCAAAGCTCGACGGATCCGCAGTTGCCGCGAAGTCCCCCCCAACCAGTGGGGGAGGACGCTGACCCATACGCGCAGAGGGAATGAGATGCGATCGGTTCTAAGCCACGCAGAACAGACGCCGGGCGAGAACTCGGCCAGAAGGAGGATAGCGAGTGAGTAGTCAACAAGCACAACCCGAATACGGGGCCTTCGGACGTCGGATCGAGAGCCTGGGAATGCCGAGGCCGCTTTTCTGGGGTTTCGTCGCGGTCTTTATCTTCATGATCGGCGACGGCGTGGAGATAAGCCGTCTGCCTGGTTACCTGACCGCCCAGGGCGGGCTCAACGGTGGTCAGGCTACCTTGATCACCGGTACCGTCTACGGCCTCGGCGTCATCATAGCCTCGTGGTTCTCCGGCACCCTCTCGGCGATCTGGGGTCCCCAACGGGTCATGCAGCTCGGCGCGGCGATCTGGGTGGTCTTCGAGATCATATTCCTTCTCTTCGCCATCAACTCCGGGAGCCTCTTCTTCGTCGGCCTGATCTACGGTATACGCGGCCTCTCGTACCCGCTCTTCGCCTTCGGGTTCCTGGTCTGGGCCCAGACGGTTACCCCGGTGAACATGAGGGGCTCGGCCGCCGGATGGTTCTGGTTCGCCTTCACCGGCGGCCTCCCGACCCTCGGCGCCGTCGTGGCCGCCGCCTCCTCCGTGCCGCTCCTCGGTGTGTACAACACCTTCTGGCTCTCGCTCGTGATAGTCGCCATTGGCGGCCTTATAGGCTCGTTTGGCGTGCGCGAGGCGCAGGGTCTGCGCCCGATAGCCGACGAGCACGTAGAGAAAACCCGAGAAGCTACAGCCGTCTGCTCGAAGGCATCGACATCCTGTGGCGCGACCCCAGGACGCTGATGGGTGGCGTGGTCCGCATCGTGAATACCTCGCCCGAGTACGGGTTCTTCTTCATGCCTTTCGTCTTCGTGACGGCTACCGCGGAGGCCCCCTACGACGGCTTCATGGGCGCGGGTCAGTATTCTATTCTCGTCTCCCTGGTCTACGCGGCCAACATCGGCGCCAACCTGTTCTTCGGGATAGTCGGCGACTACTTCGGTTGGCGTCGGACGGTGACCTTCTTCGGTTGCGTCGGCTGCGCGATAGCCACGCCGCTCTGGTTCTTCGGGTCGCTGGCCTCGGGTAGCTACGCCCTATGCGTGATCTTCGGCATGCTCTACGGCGTGCTGCTGGCCGGTTTCGTGCCGCTCTCCGCCCTGATGCCATCCATGGTGGAGCGGCGCGACAAGGGTGCTGCGTTGGCGATCCTCAACACCGGCGCTGGCGGCGCCGCGGTCGTCGGCCTTGCCATCCCCACCGCGCTCGCCCCCTTCATAGGGTACGGTGGAGTCGTGATCACCTACTCCGCCCTCTACCTCGTGAGCGCCGTGCTGACCTCGTTCATCGTCTCCCCGGCGGACCCCGGCGAGGAAGGAGAGATGGAGGAGGATGCCGTCGCCACTACCGTCTAGGAGCGTCCCGGACAAGCCCCGGACGCGAAGGGCTCTGACCGGCCTGGTAAGCCGGTAGCGACAACCGGGAGCGGGAGGTCGGCGGACGATCCGCCTCCCGCTCAGGCCTCAGAACGACAGAGAAGGAGAATGCGTGGATCTCAAATCCAGGACTATAGAGACCGCAGCGATCAACACCATCCGGGCGATGGACGCGGTCGAGAAGGCCGCCTCGGGGCATCCCGGAACGCCGACGTCGTTGGCCCCCAGATATTGCTTGACACCGGACGTAGGGGGGGATCCGTATCCACCTCAAAGGAAACGCGCCAGACAGAATCACTGAAGGGCTCTGAATGAAAGGGGACCAATTGACCTCGAAGATTCTTGACAGGCGAGGCGGGTGTCGGGCTTCCCTCTCCCGCTCTGACACCGGGGAGGTAGAGGAATGACGACCGTGAGTATCCTGGGCTCGGGCATAATGGCGACGGCGCTCACCTTTCCGCTCTCGGACAACGGCCACGAGGTGCGGCTCGTGGGCACGCACCTCGACCGCGACATCATCGACTCCATCAAGGAGACGGGCGTGCATCCCGGCCTGGAACTCGAGGTCCCCGGGAACGTTCGCGCCTACCAGCTGGAAGGGGCCGAGGAGGCATTCGAGGGCGCCGAGGTCGCCATGAGCGGGGTCAACTCGTTCGGGGTGGGCTGGGCCGGCGAGCAACTGGCTTCGCTGCTGAAGCCCGGGATGCACGTGCTCTCCATCGCCAAGGGGATGGAGGCGACCGAGAACGGTGACCTGCGCATCCTGCCAGAGGTGCTGGCCGAACGGGTGCCAGAAGAGTTGCGGGAACAGGTAACCTGGTCCGCCATCGCCGGGCCGTCCATCGCTGGTGAGGTGGCCGTGCGGAGGGATACTTGCGTGGTCTTCGCGGGCCGCGACGCTGGTGTGGCGGAGAAGCTGGCGGCCCTCTTCCGAACCCCCAGCTACCACGTATGGATCTCGACCGACTTCGAGGGCGTCGAGGTGTGCGCGGCGACAAAGAACTGCTACGCCCTCGGGGTCGGTTTCATGGAGGGCATACTGGACCACGAGGATGAGGCGGAGGCGCGGTACCGCAACTACAACTACGGGGCCGCGCTCTTCGGGCAGGCGGCACGGGAGCTCGGTCAATTCATGGATCTCCTGGGCGGCGAGCCGGGGACGCCCTACGGGCTGGCCGGTATCGGGGACATGTTCGTCACAAGCATGGGCGGGCGCAACGTAAAAGTGGGACGGCTCGTC
>JACDGB010000042.1 GCA_013815485.1 Rubrobacter sp. | reverse complement strand
CGCTCCTCCCGACGTAACGACTCGCGCTATCGTGCCTTCTGGAATGATGAACCACTCACGAGCACCAATTATCGTGGCCTCGGGGCCATTCTTCAACCGTTTGCAAGAATATTCTCGCTCCGTCCGTGCTTCGGGAGCCGAAAAGTAGACTCGAAGCGACCGGTCGGATTCCGTATTACACTCTGATTCTTGTATCCGGTCGCGTCGAAACCAACGGGCCGGGACGCTACGTTCAAACGACGGAAGGAGCCGAGGACGGCAGACGTGGGCAGCGTTCGCTCCAACGGTCTCAGGAAGCGGCCGGAGAGCGCGCACCCCGAGTCGCCGCGCGGATCATGAAGGTATCCATACGTTTGCTTGAGGAGAACCCGGAGCTAAGGCCCGGCGTGGACCTACTGCGCACCCTCGTGTACCCTGAGCACCCCGAGTCCTACGACGTGGGATGGCACTCCTCCGTATGGAGTTGGTTGGAGACGCATCCGCTGGGGGGCGAGATGCGCCGTTGGGTCGCCGCCACCGAGGACGGCGAGGTGGTGGGCCATCTGGCCGCGGTGCCACAGTACTATCGGATCTCTGGAGAACGGGTCGTCGCTTACACGCCGGCTGACTATCAGGCGCTCCCTGGATACGGGTTCCACGCTTTCTCGCTCATGCGGCGTTTCTTCCGCTACGCCGAGAATTGCGTGTCCGTGGATCAAGTCGAGGAAGCGATGGCGGTCGAGATGAAGCTCGGGGCGGAGTCGGCGGGCAAGCTCCAGTACGCGGCGAAGGTGCTGGACGTGTCGCAACTCCCCAGGCTCCCGAAGGCCGCCCGTCCAGCACTCTGGCTTCCGAGCCGCGCTCTCCGGACGGTGGATTACGCTCTGGGACGCGCCTTCGGAGGAGACCTGGAAGTTGTGGAAATCGAGACTTTCGACGAATCCTTCGACGTATTTTTCGAGAAGGTCGCCGCCGAAGTGCCCTGTGTCCCTGAGAAGGACGCGGCGTTCCTGCGGTGGCGCTACGGGCCTGGCTCGCCGCACGAACGGACGACCGTTCTCGGTGTGCGGGGCGCGGAGGGTTTACTCGGCTACGCCGTGCTCAGGGTGACTCAGGAGGGCGACAACGGCTACCTGCTCGACCTGACCACGCTCCCTGGCCGCCGCGACGCCGCGCGGGCGCTCCTGCGGGAGACCGTCCGCCGCTTCCAGGGCGCGGGCGTGTACATCGTCCGGTACCGTTTTAACGAGTCGTCCACCTCGCCCGCTCTGGGAGACCTGCGGCGCATGGGCTTCTTCTTCCGGGAGGGACGGCGCCACTCGCTGCTCATGAAGTTCGAGGATCGCGGGCTGCACAAGACGGCGAACGACACCGCCAACTGGTCGTACAGTGCCGGCGACGGCGAGATGACCTTCTGGGTCAGGTAGAGTTTCGCGTTAAAGTTATCAGGATTGAGTCAGATAGAGACTGGAGGCAACAAAGACATGGCTGTAAATACGGAGAATGCCGCCGCGGCGGTTCAGGATTGGCTCGGGGAGAACGTCACGGGTGGCCGCGAGGTCGCCGATGATTATCCCCTGATAGATAACGGCGTCCTCACGTCGCTTCAGACGGTGGAGCTTGTCACGTTCCTGGAGGACAGGTTCGGGATCCTGGTCGAGGATGACGAGTTCGATGAGGAGAACTTCGGCTCCGTCCAGGCCATCGCTGGGCTGGTGGCGAGCAAGACTTCGTGAGCATGGTCCATCCCGAGTTCACCCTCCACGATCTGCTCCGCAACTCCGCAGAACGTAATCCGCAACAAACGGCCGTCGTGGACGGCAAGGCCGAACACACCTACGCGGACCTCGACCGCGAGAGCCGATCACTGGCCGCCGCCCTCCAGAACGCGGGCGTCGAAAAAGGCGACAGGGTCGGCGTCTACCTGGAGAAATCCTGGGAGGCCATCGTGGCAATGCTCGCCGCGTCACGAGCCGGCGCCGCATACGTGAACATAAACCCGCTCTTCAAGCCGCCGCAGGTCGCGTACCTCGCTCGGGACTGTGACATACGAGTCATGATCGGGGACTCAGCCCGTCTCGATGACCTGGAATCAGGCACGGTCCCCGGCTCGGCTTTCTACAAGGGCGACGCGCCGACAGAAGGAATCGCCGGAGAATCGGTGGACTTGTCCGAAGCTCTCGCAAGCGAGGATACGCCGACGGAAGAGAGATCCGTCTCCGAGACAGACCTCGGGACGATTCTGTACACGTCGGGTTCCACGGGGATGCCGAAGGGCGTGGCTACCAGCCAGCGCAATCTGGTGGCTGGGGCCCAGATCGTCTCGACATATCTGGAGAATACGCCAGAGGACCGCATCCTCTCCGCGCTCCCGCTGAACTTCGATGCCGGGATGAGCCAATTCACCACCGCTTTGCGGGTGGGAGCGACGCTGGTATTGCAGCGTTCGCGGCTGCCGGGCGACCTCATAAAGGCGCTCAGGCGGCAGGGGATCACCGGCCTCACCGGAGTGCCGCCGCTTTGGGCGCTCCTCCTCAGAAGCGCGAAGTCCATCCAGGAAGAGCCACTCGAAAACCTGCGCTACATCGCCAACACCGGCGGGCGCATACCCCAGGCCAATCTCGATGAATTGAAGCGTTTACTCGGGCTTTCGGGGACGAGGATCTATCGCATGTATGGCCTGACGGAGGCGTTCCGCTCCACGTATTTGCCGCCGGAGGAGGGCGACCGCGAGTCGAGTTGCATCGGCAAGGCGATCCCGAACACGGAGATCCTGGTGGTAAACAAGGAGGGCGAGGAATGCGCCCCCGGCGAGCCGGGCGAGTTGGTCCATCGCGGCCCGACCGTGGCGATGGGCTACTGGGGCAACGAGGAGGCGACGAAGCGAGCGTATCGTCCAAATCCGCTCGCTCCGCCCGAGCTTCTGGACGTGGAGCGGGTCGTGTATTCGGGGGACACGGTTAGCAGGGACGAGGACGGGTTTTTGTACTTCATCGGGCGCGAGGACGCCATGATCAAGAACCAGGGCTACCGCCTTAGCCCCGAAGAAGTCGAAAACCTTCTTCTCGGCTCCGGACTCGTGCATGAGGCGTGTGCCTTCGGCATGGAGAACCCCGATGTCGGGCAGGATGTTATCGCCGTGATCTCGCTTAGGGAAGGCGAAGGGGAGAACGGGAGCGCCATCGAGACCATCCGGGGGCACGTCATACAGAATGCTCCCTCGTACATGGTTCCGAAGGAGATCTTGGTTCGGGACGAGTTGCCGAAGACGGGTTCTGGAAAGATCGACCGCAAGGGGATCAGCAATGCTTACGCAAACGGATAAGGCCCAGGAACTGGCGGAACGCTTCGGGGGCGCGACGGCGGACGGCGAGTTTTCCCCCCAGGACGTTCCCATCTCCCACATAGCGCGGGAGTTCGGCACGCCTTTCTACCTCTACCACGGCGAGATGGTCTCGGAGCGCGTCCGCCGCGTCAGGGAGGCCCTGGGAACGGAGGTCGCCTACTCGGTAAAGGCAAACCCGAGCCTCGGCGTCTGTCAGCTCATCGCCCGCGAACACGAGGCCGGGGCCGAGGTCGCCTCATCCGGGGAGCTTGCCGTGGCGTTGGCCGCCGGGTTCGCGCCGGAGGAGATCGTCTTCGCCGGACCAGGCAAGACGGAAGACGAACTGCGCCGCTCCGTGAAGGAGGGCATCTTCGCCGTCAACGTGGAATCACTCGGCGAGATAGACCGCCTCGCCCGAATAGCTGATGAAGAAGGCCGCCGGATAGGCGTGGGCCTCCGCGTCAACCCTTCGGCCCAGCTCATGGGATCTGGGATGCGGATGGGCGGCACGGTTGGGCAGTTCGGCATGGATCAGGCCGAACTGGAAGAGGCCGTGGAGAAGACGCTCACCTATCCACAACTGGCTTTGCGCGGCGTCCACGTCTACACGGCGACGCAGGTCTTCGAGGTAGAGCCGCTGCTGGAGCACTGCCGCAACATCTTCGAGATAGCCCTGGAGGCTGCGGACTACGCCGGAAATCCTCTGGAGATGATAGATTTCGGCGGCGGCTTCGGGGTGCCATATTTCGAGAAGATGGCCGAGTTCGACCTGGGCCGTTTCGCCGAGGGGTTCAGGGAGTTGCACGCTTCCTACAAGTCCGACCCGCGCCTGGCAGGCTGCCGGTTCCTCTTCGAGTTGGGCCGCTACCTGGTCGCCGACGCCGGGCTCTACGTCACCCGCGTGGTGGACGTGAAGCGCACCCGCGGCAAGACCTTCGCCGTCACCGATGGCGGCATGAACCATCACCTCACCGCCACCGGCAACATGGGACAGGTCTTTAGGAAAGCCTACCCGCTCCTCAACCTGACGCGCATGAGCAGTGTCCCCGGAGAGGAGGGCGTCGCCGTCGCCGGGCCGTGTTGCACGCCACTGGACTCGTTCGGCAACAACATACCGTTGGCGGAGCCGGAGCCGGGGGATCTGATCGGGGTGTTCTACTCCGGCGCCTACGGATATAGCGCCTCGAACCTCGGCTTCCTGAGCCATCCCAAGCCGGCGGAGGTTCTCCTCCTGAACGGTGAAACACACCTGCTGCGCCCAGGCGGCAAGCCCGAGGATGTGCTGGAAGGTCAGCAAGCCCTGTCGTCGTAGCCGAAGGATCTGTCAAGACACAAACACAAGAGGGGCCCCCGCCGGACTTCATCGGCGGGGGCCTCTCTTTAACGTTTACGGAATTCTAGAAGTTCGGCCCGTTGTAGGTTCCGTCTACCGCCGCTACCCACACCTTGGGGGTGGGGATCTTTTTCCCCTTGTCGTCGTAGAGGGCACTGTACTCGCTGTTCCATCGGTCCTTGTAGACGACCTCGCCGTCCTTCGTCCTCGTGTAGAACGTGGTCCACTCGGAGGCGTCCTCGGTCATCCAGACCTTCTTGGAAGACATCTGCACCTCCACGTTATCCGGGACGCCGTAGACGTTGGCGTATATATAGCCGTCGTCGTCAACGTATTCCTGGACCAGCACGTAGCCGTCTGTGGTGTTCTTGAACTTCATGTCCGTATCGTCTGCGGTCGTTGACGTATCACCGTACCAAACCGTCGCGTCCATCCCTGGCCTTATGTATGGCAACTGCGAGTCGTGGTTTTTACGCTCTACCACCGGGAGACCGGCGTATAGGACGGCGTTGTAGAGCGTGGATGTGACCTGGCAGAGGCCGCCGCCCTCGGCTATTTCCTCTTTGCTCTCGACGATGACGTGCGCGTCGTTGTAGTCCAGGTCTTGGACGTGATCGACCATCGAGAAGGTATCTCCCGGCGCCACGAAAGTCCCGCTCACGGCTTTGGAGGCGATCTCCAGGTTCTCGACGCGCTCTATGCCCTGGTCGGTGGTCGCCTTGTAGTCGGTCCTGTAGCTTCCCAGTAGCTCGGTCGGCTTCTGGGCCTCCAACTGCTCGGTGGTGTACTGCGGCGTGGAGGTAACGATAGGCAACTCGTACTCCCGCTGTCCATCGAAGATGCCGGACTCTATGTTTGCGAGAAGATCATCGTACTCGATGCTCTGGCCCGTCTGGCTCTGAGTGACGATGACGGAGCCTTCGGCGGCGAAGTCGTACCCGGCCTCGACCGGCTTCACTTCTATGTCGTCGTAGATGCCCGCGAGGGCCTCGTTCATTCTGTCCTTGTTCAGGCTCACCCCGATGGTTCCATCCTGGCGCGTGATATCAAGCGCGCCGCCCACGTCGGCCGGCGAGAGGGGCCAGCGATTCCCCTGGACAGTTGTGAAACCTAGCTCCCCGGACATGGCTGTCCTGGCTTTTTCGGCGGCCTTTTCGGCTTCTGCCGTGGTGACTTCGGGTTTGATCACCTGTCCCGCCATGCGGACTTCGCCGCTCATGCCGTCAACGGCCTTCCCGACGTTCCGGGTCGTCCCGTCCACGTCCATCTTGTAGCCGGACTGTGCCCCGGACGTCTCGACGACGGAACCCTGGATCTCCATGCCGGCCTCCGTGGGAGCTGCGTTCACCTGCGCGGCGAGACGCTCGACCCTGGACCGGGCCACCCCCGGCTCATACCGGACCTCGGGTGAGATGGTGACGCCACCTGCCAGGGCCTTGCCCCGGTCGGCGAGCCGTTCCAGTACGTTGCCCTCGCGCCCGATGGAGTACGCCTCCTCGATGGTGGATTGCACCCGGAAGTTCACGCCCATTTGTTCCGACGTGAACGAGACCGGATCTCCCATCGGACCCTGGAACGAGATCTCCTCGAGGTCCCCGGCGACGCGGTCCTCGACGATACGCTGCGCCTCTTCCGGCGTTTTGCCCCCCAGAGAGACGGTGCCGACCTCGACGCCGCGGTAGACCCGGCCCGAATTCACCAGGTAGTCAGCCGCGACCAGCACGGCTACTACCGCGCAGGCGATGATGATCGGACCCGCAACGCGGCCCCGTCGGCGCTTGCCGAACGTCCCGCCATAACCCGTGTAAAGACCGTCGGAGTAGTTCCCGCCCTCATGACGGTTGCGTCTTCTCTTTCTCCGGTTTTTGAGACTCAAAAGCAGCCTACCTTCCGCGATCTCCGGGTGTTTGCTCAGATCCTCAAGGAGACTCCCTCCCCCCTGACGTACGCTCTCGCAACACCAACACCATGCTACTAGACGCCACGTCGATAGAGCCTAACATGAGCCATGTGCATACGCCACCAGGAAAACCGCCCGAACCAGCAAAAACCCACCAGTCATGGCGTCTGAAGCGCGCAGAGGCACAACCTGGAGGACCGGTTTCCGAGTTCTGCTAGAGTGTGCGCGGAGCGAGGGAGGGAGATACTTCATGGTAGTGGGCGCGAAGAAACTCGATACGCGGGCCGTCCGCGAACGGTTCCCGGCGCTGCGCCGAAAGCAGGATGGGCGACAGGTCGTCTACCTCGATGGCCCTGGCGGCTCCCAGGTGGAGATCGGGGCTCTGGAATCCGTGTCCCGCTACATGAGGGAGGGCGGCGCCAACCTCCACGGCGCATTCGTGACCAGCCGCGAGACCGAGGAGATCCTCCACCAAGCCCGCCACTCGATGGCCGCCTTCCTCGGAGCGGAGACCGACGAAGTAGCCTTCGGGGCAAACATGACGACGCTTACCCTCGCCATATCCCGTGCGCTCGGGAGGACGTGGGACTCGGAGGACGAAATCGTGGTCACGGAGATGGACCATCGCGCCAACGTGGACCCCTGGCTCCTCGCCGCACGCGACGCCGGCGTGAAGGTACGCTGGCTCCCCGTGGACGCCGATACCCTGACTTTGGACCTTCACGACCTGGATAACATCATCAACGAGCGCACGAAGCTGGTGGCTGTGAACCTGGCGTCGAACGCCGTTGGCACGGTCACGGATGTTGCAAGGATCTCGGCCCGCGCCCGCGAAGTTGGCGCGCTGGTGGCGGTGGATGCGGTCCACGCCGCGCCGCACATCTCCGTTGACCGTGACGCTATCGGAGCTGACATCATCAGTTGTTCCGCGTACAAATTCTTCGGGCCGCACGTTGGGATCACGGCGATTCGCCGCGAGGTTTTCGAGGCACTGGATGTGTACAGTCTGGAGCCCGCCCCGAAACACATCCCGGACAAGCTGGAGACCGGCACCCAGAACCACGAAGCCCTCGCCGGGGTCGCGGAAGCCGTGGAGTTCGTCGCCTCTCTAGGCAATGGAGAGACCTTGCGCGAGAGGGTCGTGAGCGGGATGGATGCCATCGAAGCACATGAGGCGGGGCTGGCCGAACGGGTACGAGACCAGCTCGTTTCGATGCCGGAGGTGACGTTGCATGCCGCGCCGGAGGGAGTGCGCAAGACGCCGACCATTGCGTTCCGGGTGGCTGGTCGGACGCCGCTCGCGGTCTGCGAGCACATGGCGGAACGTGGGATCTTCATGGCCGGTGGGGATTTCTACGCGAGTACGCTATCGGAGAAGCTCGGCATCCGGGAGAGTGGCGGATGGGTCCGGGCCGGTCTCGCACCGTATACCACCGAGGAGGAAACCGAAGCCTTTCTCGAAGCATTGCGGGGGTTCATCGCGTGATCCCGGTCCACGTTCCGCAGATATAATCCCGTCCAAAGACATCCAAAGTACGAAGGGACGTTTCGCATGGCGGAGAGAGTGGAGATTACCTGGGACGTGGAGGCTGACCGCCGCATAAAGCGCAGCCCGTTCCTGATGCGCCGCTTCATCCGCAAGCGCATCGAGGATCGCGTGTCAGGCCGGGGGCGAACCCACGTCACCGAGGCCGACGTGGACGAGAGCGCGGGCATGTACCGCCAGTACCGCTTCAAGTAGCCGAAGGGCCCCGGAGGAAGTCGAAACGAGTGGGGTCGAGGTTCCGGGGCCCCGAAAAGACAGGAGTGAGGCCCGCGTGTTCGGGGGTGGAGCCTCACCACCGCCGATGTTACCGGCTCGTAGTCGCACGCGGGTTACGGGCGCGCAAACTCCGGGTTAAAAGTTCGTTAAACGTCAGATCTCTTCGGCTGCGCCGCGATCCAGGCCGAGCGCGCGGTCTAGCGACAGCCTGCCGGGTCCAGCGAGCAGTATAGCCAGGAACCCCGCGATGAGCGCCAGGTCGAGTTCCGCGCCGACGCCCCCGCTCGGAGGGGAGAGGAAGCCGACGTTTACCTTCACCAGCAGGATCGCGACGGTGAGGTTGATCGTAAGTAGCAGGGCGGCGAGCCGCGAGAAGAGCCCGACGATGAGCAGCAAGCCGCCGACGAGCTCGACGAAGACTACCACGTAGGCCATAAGCCCCGACAACGGAATGTTCATTTGCCCGAGCATCTGCCCGAAGGCCCCTGGGCCCGCGACAAGCTTCTGGAACCCGTGTGCGGCCATGATTATCCCGACTATCACCCGCACGACCAGCGGGGCGAAGCCCGCGAGCCGGTCCATCGGTGAAAGCGCCAGTGTTCTCATTTCGACCATTACCTCCTCTTGAGCCCACATTTACAGGTTTGTACGCACCACGTTTCCCGCCGGTTGACCGGTGCGTGGGCGGAAGGCTTCTCGCGGTCGTGGACGGATCGAACTACCGGGATCTCACGCTTTCTCTGGCGACCTGAAGGCCACGAAGGCCAGGGCTACGAGCAGAGAGTAGCCCGGAGGCCAACTCCAGCCGGGAGAGCACGGTTCTCGTCCCACGCACGACTTTGTCCAGCAAATCGTTCAAGGCTGTTCTCCTCTCGATCCTTCCAGATCGCCGGCTAACTGCCCGATCCCTTCACGGTTGGGGGCCGCGAAGCGTTTGAGGAGCAGCGAGAGCACCATCAAACTGATGAGCAGCACGGGGCTCTTGAGGACCTTCTTTACTC
>JACDGB010000301.1 GCA_013815485.1 Rubrobacter sp. | reverse complement strand
CGTTATGACAGAGGCTGCCCTGTACAAGAGGGACATGGTTACCGCCGACCTCGACCTGAATAGCGTCCTGCAGCGCCGCCGCCGGGTGCCTCTGCTCCGTGAGGCCCGTCTCGGACTCCTGAGCCGGGAGCTAAACCGGCTCGCCGAGGAAGGCGGCGACCTGTAGAGCTACATCCGGCAGTCTGATCGAGAACAACCGCAAGCGCAACCAGCGCGACCGCACCCCTTCTTCGCATCGGCCTGGCTTCCCAACTAGGCCGCGTCGTGTTCGTGGAAGCCCTCGTCGAAGAAGACGATCGCCCGCTTCTGGCTCGCCGCGTGCTCGAAGATCCTGCGGGGTTGCGGACCACCGGGTAGGAGAGTAGCTTGTTGCCCTGGAGCCCAGATATGCTGGCGGGAGAACGAGGAGAACAGGGTGTCCGAAACCACGCTTCTCAAGGGCGCATTCCTCATAGATTGCACCGGTGGCGAGCCCGTCGAGGAAGCCTCGGTTGCTATCGAAGACGACCGCATCTGGCGAGTTTACTGTGGAGACTCCCGGCCCTCGGGACAGTGGGATAGCGTCATTGACTGCTCCGGCATGACTGTGATGCCTGGCCTCACCGACGCCCACGTTCACATCGGGGCCGTGGACGTCAACATCCTCGACCAGCACAGAGAGCATCCATCCAACCTCGTCGCCCTGATGATGGCTCGGATACTCGAGGACACCCTCATGCAGGGCTTCACCACGGTCAGGGACGCCGGCGGAACGGACTGGAGCTTCAAGGAGGCCGTGGAGCGTGGGGTGGTAGAGGGCCCGAGGCTCCTGATAAGCGACAAGCCGCTCTCCCAGACGGGGGGACACGGGGACTGGAGGCGCAGGAGCGAGACGCAGACGCCCGAGATCTTCTGCCCCACCGCCGGGATGCGCTCGGTGGTCTGCGATGGGGCGGACGCGGTGAGGGCCGCGGCCAGGGAGCAACTCAGGCTTGGGGCGGATCAGATCAAGGTGATGGCCTCCGGTGGCGCGATGTCCCCCGCGGACGAACTGTCGGCGACCCAGTACCAGTTGGAGGAACTGCGCGCCGCCGTGGAGGTGGCCGAGGCCGCCCGCGCCTACGTGATGGCCCACGCCTACAACGATGGCAGCGTGAGGAATTGCCTGAGGGCGGGCGTGCGCTCCATCGAGCACGGCAACCTCATAGACGAGGAGACGGCGCGGATGATCGCGGAATCCGGCGCGTACCTCGTACCCACGCTCGTCACCTACGAGGCCCTCTCCGAGGAGGGCGAGAGCTATGGCGTGCCTGGGGACGTCATCCGCAAGATAAACGAAGCGCGAGAGCTGGGCATCCAGGCCCTCCGCCATGCTTATGAGGCCGGGGCGAAGATCGCCTCCGGCTCGGACCTGCTCGGCCCCTTGCAGGACCGCAAGGCGCGCGAGCTTGAGATAAAGACCGAGGTCATGAGCCCGATGGAGGCCCTGATCTCCGCCACCCGCACCAACGCCGAACTCTTCGGGATGCAACACGAGATCGGCACCGTGGAGGAAGGCAAGCTCGCGGACCTGCTCGTAGTCGAAGGCAACCCCCTGGAGGACATATCCGTGCTGCGGAAGAAGGCGAACCTCAAGCTCATCATGAAGGGCGGCAGGATCACCAAGAACTCCCTGGAAGAAGGAGCAGAATGAGCATCCTGCAGCGGCTGGAGAGGCTTCCGATGGCGAGGCCGCAGTGGCGGCTGCTATTCCAGGGTGGCCTGGGCTACACCTTCGACGGCATGGACGCGGCGCTGGTGGCGTTCATCCTGCCCTCTGCGACGGCGGTCTTCTCCCTCACTTCGGGCCAGACCGGGCTCCTGGGCAGTTCCGTGCTGATCGGCTACCTCTTCGGGGCACTCTCGGCGGGGATACTGGGAGATCTCATAGGGCGCAAGAAGGTCATGATGTACGCCCTCGCCATCTACGCCGCGGCCTCCCTGGTGGCGGCCCTCTCCCCGAGTTGGGGCTTCCTGTTCTGGTCCAGGGTGGTGGCCGGCTTCGGGACGGGCGCCGAGAGCGCCATCATCGCCCCATTCCTCGCCGAGTTCGTCGCGGGCCGCTACCGCGGGCGCTTCATTGGATCGCTCGCTGGCTTCTTCTCGTTCGGGTTCGTCCTGGCGGCCCTGCTCGGCTACTTCGTGGTCCCGAATCTGGACGCGGGCTGGCGTTGGGTGCAGGTCATAAGCGCCGCGCCAATCATAATGATCCTCTGGTGGCGCCGCTCGGTGCCGGAGTCCCCGCGCTGGCTACTGGATCAGGGCCGCGACGAGGAGGCCGAGCGCGTGGTGCGCGGTTTCGAGGAGGAGATAGAACGAGGTTCCGGAGAGCCTTTGCCCCCCGTCGAGGGAGTCGAAGTGCCCGCGGCCCGCTCCGCCCCGTCGGGGTCGGTCTTCTCGAACCTCGCCTCGCTGTGGAGGGGGAGGCTCGCCAGCATAACCGTGAGCACCTGGGCCATCTGGTTCGCCATAACCTTCTCCTACTACGGGTTCTTCACCTGGATACCGAGCCTCCTGGTGGGGCAGGGATACTCCATCGCCGACAGCTTCGCCTTCGCCATCGCCATCTACCTGGCCCAGATCCCCGGCTACTACTCCGCCGCTTTCATCGGGGAGTATCTCGACCGCAAGTGGACCATAGGACTGTACCTGGCCGGGGGCGCCGTGGCCGCTCTCCTCATGTCCACGGCCGGCACCCCCACCACGATAATCGCCTTCGGCATGCTGCTCTCCTTCTTCATGAACGGCACCTACGCCGCCGTCTACGCCTACACCCCGGAGGTTTACCCAACGGCGGTGCGCTCGACCGGGATGGGCGCGGCCTCTGCCTTCGGGCGGGTCGGCGGCATTCTCGCCCCCATCGCCATAGGAGTCACCTACGGCACCATAGGCTTCGGAGGCGTATTCGTGGTGACCACTGCGGTCCTTGCCGCTGGCGTCGTCGCGGTAGTGGTCTTCGGTCTCTCCACCGCGTCCAGGACGCTCGAAGACATCTCGGCCGAGGAGCTGGGCACGGAAGGCGGAACCGGCCGAGGATAGTGACCCGGAAGGCCCTCCCCGCAGGAAGGCGCCGAAGACCTCTAGCTAATAGCGAAAGCCTGAAGTCACTGGGTCAGTCGCATCCCTCTATTCGTGCGGGCCCCGATGAAAAGATGTCTCGTATTTACCTTACGTGTTGCACTACGTGCCAAAATAGCGCAGCATAAGGGTCGATCGTGGAGTTGTACGCAGCAGGGGAGGGCCGCTATCAGCAAATGCTTACCAGAAAGATCCGAGACCGTTGGAAAGCGCAAATGACACACAAAGGATAGCCGAAGGAGTTCGTGCAGTGAACGAGCAAATCCTGTCGGCTATTCGTAGGCGGCTGCAGGACCGTGGTTTGGACGCCTACATTGCCTATACCCCTTCCAACGTCTTCTACGCCACCGGCTTCCAGAGCTACTTCCTGATGCAGTGGTGGCGTATGCAGGGCACCGTCCTGGCGATTATTCCCGCTGACGAGTCTCTCGACGTTGGCATGATGATCGGCGACTTCGAGGCCAGGCCCGCA
>JACDGB010000300.1 GCA_013815485.1 Rubrobacter sp. | reverse complement strand
CGACGACGAGAAGCTCGATCAGGGTGAAGCCCTTCTCGTTCTCGCGGCCTTCCTTGAGCCTTTTGGCGAACCAGTTAAGCATGACGGTCTCCTTTTGGGTTGGTTTTGTTTCCGTCACTACCGTATTGCCCATGCTCGACCGGTCTAGCCACCTGGGGCGAGGAATTTTTCGAGAGTTTCTGGATGCGGTTGTATACTCACGCCGCATGGACCTGCGGTTCGAGTGGGATGAAGGCAAAGCGGGGCAGAACGTCGAGAAGCATGGCGTCTCTTTCCAAGAACCCGCCATCGTGTTCGGAGACCCACTATCGTTGACCATCTAT
Organism: Rubrobacter sp.; assembly: GCA_013815485.1. Taxonomy (GTDB): domain Bacteria; phylum Actinomycetota; class Rubrobacteria; order Rubrobacterales; family Rubrobacteraceae; genus JACDGB01. Next base: position 3,254 of record JACDGB010000300.1, on the reverse strand, counting down.
GACGCTTCACACTCTCAAGAAGAACAACGCTTTGTCACGGTAGGCGAGTCGGCGGGCCGTGAGCTTCTGGTTGTCGTCCATGCTGATCGGGAAGACGCCATTCGCATCATCAGCGCCCGCGAGGCAACACGACGGGAGAGGAGAGACTATGAACAAAGATGAACTGAACAAAAAAGAAGATATGCTGGCCGAATACGAGTTCAGCGGAGGCATCCGGGGCAAATACGCCGGGCGTCACGCGGAAGGCAGCAACGTCGTGGTCTTGTCGCCGGATGTGGCCGAGGCTTTCCCCGACTCGCGGGCGGTAAATGATGCCTTGCGCGCCCTCATCGGCGTCGCGCGACAGATCGTGAAGCATCCAGAATAGCGCGAGGAGCGAGGGGCTCGCGCCTCAACCGCTCCCTGTGTCGCCGCGCCCGGCTGAACCAGCATGCGCTCCGGCGTAACGCGCTTCCTAGCGGCCTTCTTCTCCGCCGCTCAGGTGTCCGGCCACACGGCCATGAGATCGCGACTCCCACGCCAGATAGAGTACGACCGACAGGATAACGACCGACAGGATCCCGCCGAGCACGAAGCTGTCCGCCAGCAACGCGAGCGCGACTCCGACCACGATAGCGGCTAACAAACCGGCCACATGGCGTAGATACTTAATCGAACATCCTCTCCAGACCAACGGCGCAAGACCATCCGGCGTTGCATTTTTCATGTTCCATTGCGGCGAGGAGCATGGCTACGGCGATCTGACGATCTGGAGGTGGCGGCGGGTGGATGTACGGGGCCCGTGAATACCCTCTTCCCGCGTCTGTATAATTCCGAGCGTCGTTGCGGGCGTCGCGGGAGTTGTTCTATTGGATCTCTACGAGCATCAGGGCAAGGAACTTTTACGGGAGCATGGGCTGGAGACGCTTTCGGGCATCGTGGCGGGGACGCCGGACGAAGCCCGGCGTGCGGCTGAGACGCTCGGCGGGACGGTCGCCATAAAGGCTCAGGTTCTGACCGGCGGGCGTGGCAAGGCCGGTGGGATCAAGGTCGTGCATGACCCGGATGAGGCGGAGGAGGCGGCGCGGCAAATTCTTGGGATGGACATCCGGGGTCACACCGTGAAGAAGGTGCTCGTCGAGGGCGGGGCTGACATCGAGAGCGAGATGTACCTCTCCGTGACGGTGGACCGGGAGGCGAAGCAGGCACTCATCCTGTTCTCCACCGAGGGCGGCGTGGACATCGAGGAGGTTGCGGAGACCAAGCCGGAGGCAATCGTGCGGTTGCATGTGGACCCTTTGATCGGCCTCCAGCCATACCAGGTGCGCGAGATCACGTTCTCCGCCGGACTGACCGGCGATACAGCCAAAGGCGTCGGACGGACGGTACGCAACCTGTACCGGGCGTTCGAGGAACTAGACGCTAGTCTGGTGGAGATCAACCCTCTAGTGGTCACGGCGGACGGACATGTATTGACGCTGGACTCGAAGGTGACGGTGGACGACACCAGCCTGTATCGCCACAAAGACATCGCAGATCTGCACGACGTGGAGGCCGCCGACCCGGAGGAGCAGCGGGCGCAAGAGGCGGGCCTCCAGTACGTGAAGCTGGCAGGCGACGTTGGCATCCTGGGCAACGGGGCGGGGCTGGTGATGAGCACGCTCGACGTGGTGGCCCAGGCGGGTGGGGAGCCGGCCAACTTCTGTGACGTGGGCGGCGGCGCGGACGCCGAGAAGATCTCCACCGCCCTCGATATCGTGACGTCCAACCGGCAGGTGAAAAGCGTGCTGTTCAACATCTTTGGCGGCATAACGCGCGGCGACGAGGTGGCCCGCGGATTGCTCGCCGCGATAGAGCAGACCGGGATCCGGCTGCCCATAGTCGTCCGGCTCGATGGCACGAACGCGGAGGAGGGGCGGCAAATACTCGCGGATAACACGCCGCCGAACGTACACACCGAGGAGACGATGCTTGACGCGGCCCGCAGAGCCGTGGAGCTTGCGAAGGATGGGGGTCGGTAGCGATGGCGATACTGGTGGATGACGGCACGCGCCTGCTGGTGCAGGGCATAACCGGCCGGGAGGGCGCGTTCCACACGGGACGGATGCTTCATGGTGGGACTCACGTAGTCGCTGGCGTGACGCCGGGCAAGGGCGGCCAGGAGTTCGAGGGCGTGCCCGTCTTCGATACCGTAGAGGAGGCGGCGCGGGAGACCGGGGCGAACGCGAGCGTGATCTTCGTCCCCCCGCCCTTCGCCGCCGACGCCGTCTTCGAGTCGCTGGCCGGGGGCATGAGCACCATCTGCTGCATCACCGAAGGCATCCCCGTCCACGACATGCTCAAGGTCTCGAACTACATGCGGATGAACGACGCCACGCTCATCGGGCCGAACTGCCCCGGCGTCCTCTCGCCGGGCAAATCCAACGTCTCCATCATGCCGGACGATATCTTCACGCCGGGCAACGTCGGCATCGTCAGCCGCAGCGGAACACTGACATATCAAATAGTCAATGAGCTGACACAGAGGGGCATTGGGCAATCAACGGCGGTTGGGATCGGGGGCGACCCGATCATCGGCACGGACTTCATCGAGATCCTGGAGAAGTTCGAGGAGGATCCGGAAACCGAATGCGTGGTGATGGTCGGTGAAATCGGCGGCAACGCCGAACAGCGCGCCGCCGAATACATCCAGCGCGAGATGAAGACGCCGGTCGTTGCCTACATCGCGGGCTTCACAGCCCCCGAGGGCAAGACGATGGGCCACGCCGGCGCCATCGTCTCGGGCGGCGACTCGACCGCCGAGGCCAAGAGCCAGGCCCTCCAGAAAGCCGGCATCCGGGCCGCCACGAACCCGACCGAGGTAGGCGCGCTAGTGGCCGAAATCCTGGGCAGATAGGAGGACGCCGTGTACAGGAACCAGAAACCCACCAGCAGGAGGGATCGGCGCAAGGGTTCCCAGAGGACGCGGCAGAGGCAGGAAGGTTCAGACAAGACCTTGCTGATAACCCTCGGGGGCTTCGCGGTCGTGTCGCTCATCTTGCTGGTCCTGATCGCCCTCGCATTGCAGCCGGGTTAGCCGTGGCACTCATAGAGATCGAAGGTCCGCCGGGAGCGCCCTGGAACCGCCCACTCCGGGGACGGCTGGAGACGCTCACGGTCGAATCCGAGGTCCTGAAAGACAACCCGCTCGGCGACCCGGCGCGCAGGCCACTCTACGTATATTTGCCGCCGGGCATCGAGGAGGGCGGCGAGTACGCTTCCATCTACGTCATTCA
>JACDGB010000299.1 GCA_013815485.1 Rubrobacter sp. | reverse complement strand
CTACAGGGGCTTCGGGCGTGAGTAAGAAACGCGCGCTCGTAACGGGCGGGGCCGGCTTCATCGGGAGCCACCTCTGCGAGCGGCTACTCGCGGAGGACTACAAAGTCATCTGCATGGACAACCTCCGCACCGGCTCGCTGGAAAACGTGGCCCACCTGAAAGACGCTGACTTCGAGTACGTGGATCACGACGTAACGACCCACGTCGGCATCGTCGGGGAGTTGCATGAGATCTACCACTTCGCCTCCCCCGCGAGCCCCGTGGATTTCGAGCGCATCCCCATCCCGATCCTCAAGGTCGGAGCTCTGGGGACGTACAACTCCCTGGGCCTCGCTCGGGCTAAGGGCGCGCGCCTCATGCTGGCCTCGACCTCGGAGGTGTATGGAGACCCGCTCGTCCATCCCCAGCGCGAAGATTACTGGGGCAACGTCAACCCCATCGGCATCCGCGGCGTCTACGACGAAGCCAAGCGATACGCCGAGGCGATCACGATGGCCTATCATCGCCACCACCGGGTGGACACTCGCATCGTGCGCATCTTTAATACCCACGGTCCCCGGATGCGCCCCGACGACGGGCGCATGATCCCCAACTTCACCACCCAGGCCCTCGCTGGCGTCCCGCTCACCGTCTACGGCGACGGCTCCCAGACCCGCAGCGTGCAGTACGTGGATGACCTGGTGGAGGGTGTCTTCCGTCTGATGCACGGCGCGGAATGGCGACCCGTGAACATCGGCAACCCCACGGAATACTCGGTGAAGGAGGTGGCGGAGTTGATCCTCGAACTATCCGGCAGCCGGAGCGAGATCGTCTATAAACCGCTCCCGCAAGACGATCCCAAACAACGATGCCCTGACATTACCCGAGCCAGGGAAACGCTGGGATGGGAGCCACGCACCCCGGCGCGAGAGGGCCTCGAAGCGACCATAAACTGGTTCGTGGGGCGATTCGGGCGCGCGGGGGCGTCCGCCGGACGATGAGGGTCCTCGTAACCGGCGGGGCCGGGTTCATCGGGTCGCATGTGGCGGATTACCTCCTGGAGCGCGGCCACGAAGTCGCCGTCGTGGACAACCTCTCGACCGGCAAGCGGGAGAATGTCCCCGATGGCGCTCGTTTCCATGAGGCGGATATCCGCTCCGGACTCGGCGAGGTCTTCGAGGAGTTCCGGCCCGAGGCGGTCGCGCACCAGGCCGCCCAGATGGACGTGCGCCGCAGCGTGCGCGAGCCGGACTTCGACGCTGATGTGAACGTGCTCGGTACGATCCGTCTGCTCGAAAGCTGTGTCGAACACGAGGTCCGAAAGGTCGTCTTCGCCTCGACGGGCGGGGCGGTCTACGGCGAGCAGCGGGAGTTCCCGGCGAAGGAGGACCATCCGCAGTATCCCGTCTCTCCTTATGGCGTCTCCAAGCTGGCCGGGGAGCGGTATCTGCATTACTACGAAACTCAGCACGGGCTTCCTTATGTGGCGCTGCGCTATGCCAACGTGTACGGGCCGCGCCAGGACCCGCACGGTGAGGCGGGGGTCGTGGCGATCTTCTGCGGCAACCTGCGCGATGGCAAGATCTCTACCATCAACGGCACGGGGAGGCAGACGCGGGACTACGTGTACGTGGGCGACGTGGCGCGGGCGAACGTTCTCGCCCTGGAGAGCGAGGCCGCCTCCGGCGCGTACAACGTGGGGACTGGCATCGAGACGGACGTGAATCGGCTTTATGAGTTGCTGATGGAATCCTCCGACAAGAACGACTTGCCTCCGGAGCACGGTCCAGGCAAGCCAGGCGAGCAGAGTCGCAGCAGCGTGGACCCGGCGCTCGCCGGAAGCGTGCTCGGCTGGCGGCCCGAAGTAGATCTATCCGCAGGCTTTCGGGAGACGCTCCGCTACTTCGGCGCTGTGTAGGGTGTACCGTGTCGGGACGGACTCCTTGCCAAAGGGGCCGAAAACGGTTAAATACAGGTATATTACGGCGGGTTACAGACCGATGAGTTTTCCGAAAGAGGAGTGGGTTGCGGCGCACGCTGACGCGCAAGGAATTCCTGAAAGTGGCTGGAGCCGGGACGGCGGGGCTCGCTTTGGTGGGCTCATCAGTCGCTGGATCGGGCTGCGCCTATCTTCCTAGTGGAGGGTCGAGAATGAACGTGATAATGGTGATCCTGGACAGTTTGCGGAAGGACCACATCGGGGCTTACGGGAACGATTGGATCAACACCCCGAACCTCGATGCCCTCGCCGGTGAGAGCCTGCGTTTCACGCGAGCCTACCCTGAGTCCGTCCCGACCATCCCGGCCCGCCGGGCCATCCATACCGGCATAAGGACGTGGCCTTTCAGGGACTGGGTGCCGCAGAAGGGGGAGACATTCTTCCCGGCTGGCTGGCAGCGCATACCCGAGGATCAGACGACGCTAACGGAGGTCCTCAAGCCCGAGGGATACAACACCGTTCTCATCACCGACACCCAGCACGAGTTCAAGGCTTCGATGAACTTCCAGCGCGGCTTCGATGTCTTCGACTTTATCCGCGGCCAGGAGCGCGACCGCTATCGCTCCGTGTTCTCCGTTCCGCAGGAGCAGGTGGACCGCTTCGTGGTCCCAGGCAACGACCAGAGCATGCGGGACAAGGTCCGTCAGTACCTCGCCAACACCAGGAATCGCAAGGGCGAGGAGGACTACTTCGCCCCGAGGGTCTTCGAGAGATCGGGGGAATTCCTGGAGCTTGCCCGCGAGGCCCAGCCGTTCTTTCTCGTGGTGGACAACTTCGACCCGCACGAACCCTGGGACCCCCCCGAGGAGTACGTTAACATGTACAGTGATGGTTACGATGGCCCCGAGCCCATCGTCCCCAACTACAGTGGGGACGCCTGGATCTCCTCCCGCGAACTCGAACGGATGCGCGCCCTCTACGCCGGAGAGGTCACGATGACGGATCGCTGGCTGGGACGTTTCCTGGACCGGGTGGACGACCTCGGGCTCGCGGAGAACACCGTTGTCATGGTCCTCTCCGACCACGGCGTCGCCCTCGGCGAGCATGGCTACACCGGCAAGCCGTCGAATGCGCTCTGGCCTGAGGTTACGGACATCCCCTTCCTGATCCGCCACCCGGAGGGCAGGGGCGGCGGACAGACCAGCGACTTCTTCGCTTCCGTGCATGACATCGCGCCCACGGTGCTCGGTCTTCTCGGCATCGAGCGGCCCGAGGCGATGAACGGCCAGGACCTATCCCCGATCCTCGACGGTGGGGAGCCGGAGGAGGAGCGTCCCCACTTCACTTTAGGCTACGACGACTACGTCTGGGCCCGTGACGATCGCTACGTGATGTTCTCCCGCAACGACCGCACGGAGGCGAAACTCTTCGATCTGGAGTCCGACTCGGACATGGAAAACGACATAGCCGGTGGCAATCCCGGTATAGTGCGGCGGATGTTCGAGGACTACGTGCTTGCGGACGCGGGTGGTCCTCTGCCAAAGTATTGAGCCGGAAACCGGATATGGGAGAGAGACATTGCGCGGCCTGATTTCGTTCCTCATAAGGTGGGCCGGGCTCTTGTGCGTGCCCGGCGGCATGCTCTGGGCCCTCTCACCG
>JACDGB010000298.1 GCA_013815485.1 Rubrobacter sp. | reverse complement strand
CGGCAACGGCGGCCCCGTTGAGCTCTCCATTGCCCCAAATACTCTGGAGCAAGTACGCCAGGGACCAAACCAGGGACGCCAAGAAGACATCTGAGACAACGATCGTGGCGACGATCAGTCGCTGCCTCAGGACCGATTTCCAGTGCTTCTTCTCCCTGCGTGTCCGCTCGCCCTTGCTAGCAGCATCATTGCTAGCGGGCCTATACGGGGAAAGCTCTTCACTCAACAACTCTTCACTCACCTAGCCAGTCCCACTCGATTTATTCTTCCGCTGGATAGGATAGATCATGCGAGAGCGGTTCAAAGGCGATTTAACGTGGAAAGAGCAATCTACACCTTATAAACATCATAAAGTGCAACCCGGTGCGATTACTGTATAAACTCAAGTACTAGATGAGTGTTGCGTGGATTGACGATACAACGGGGCCATCCGAACCCTCGACAAAGGAACCTCGGATGGCCCGACTCCAGCATACTCCGGCCCCAGCGCCTCTGGGAGAGGCGATCACGCTGCTTTTCTGCCTCAGACTTAGCCAGAAAATGCCGGGTCTCCGTCACTCTCGATACTGATGGCGAATTCGTCACGCAGCGACGGGGCCGGCCATCAGCCGGGCGAACGGCGAGCGCCTGGTGGTGGCCCTGGGCACTCCCATCAGCCACTCGCCCACTCGCAGAAAGCTCAGGGAAGTGGCACTCAGGAGATGGTGTAGATGAGTCTTGCTCAGTCCGATGTACCTGGAGCGCCGTATCTCGCAGGTGCGTACCGCTCGTGAGACCGTGCCCTCTATCCCAGCGCGCTTGGTGTATTCGGCCTTGAAGTCTGCCGTCTCTTCTCGCCTGCGAGCTCTTTGTAGGGCCTCGTGGTGCTCCCTGGGCCTCCTGATGGTGACGGTCCTTCTCTTGTACTTCTTGACCGAGCGGATGCACGAATCCCTGCTCGGGCAGGGCATGCAATCCTTGCTCGAGAACTTTATCTTCATCGTCTTGGCGTCCTGCCTGTCTATGGCCGGCGTCCAGCTGAGGCTGCGCTTACCTTCCGGGCAGATGGCTACCTCGTTCTCCCAGTCGATGGTGAAGGAGGCGGCCTCAAACCCTGTACTCTCGCGGGCCTGCCACTTGTAGTCCGGGCGGGTAGGTCCGAAGAGATCTACTCCGTAGTTCTGCTTGCTCTCCGCTAGAAGCTCGGCATCCAGATAGCCGGTGTCCACGAACTGGGTTTCCGGGAGCAGGTCCTTCTTCTTTAGCGCTTCGTGGATGATCGGAGTGGCGTTGCCGTCGGCTACCGGGCCGGGGGCGGTCTGAACATCGGTGATGATGTTCGGCAGACCTTCCTCGCAGGTCTCGGTGAGATGAACCCGGTAGCCGACCCAGGAGGTCGTGTACTTCCTAGCGTAGCGAGCCTCAAGATCGAATGGGGAGCCGACAAACTTGGTCGAGGGCGGTATGCCTATCTCCGAGGTGCGCCACTTCACGCTCCCGTCTTGCTCGCGGAAGTAGTTTTGCATCCACACCTTCCGCAGCGTTTCCACCGCGGGAAGCTCTCGCAGCCAGGATGGCGCGTCCTCGGAGTAGATGGCTTTGAGCAACTCATGGCCGTCAGCGCCTATCTTTTCACCCTCGCCCTGGCGAGCTTCCTTGCTCTTGGGCAGCCGGTGGTCATCGAGCCTGCGCGCGTAAAGCTTTACCCACTCGGGGCGCACGCGCTCCCGCAACCATTCCGGTGCCACCGTTGCGAGCACATTCAGGGCGTGGCGCATGGTCTCGCCGACCAGCTCCAAGCGATTTAGACCCCTGACGACGGCCAGGATGCGGGTGGAGTCAGTACGCTGCTTGCCTCGCGCCTTCACGAGCCCCATGTCGCGGAACCTCTCCAGCAGGTGGTCGAAAAGCAGCCTCTCGGCATCACCTTCCAGCAGACGGCTCCGAAACTCGGAAAGCACCGAGGCATCGAAGCCGGCATCCGCAAGCTCCAAAGAGAGTGCATATTTCCAATCTATCCTACCGCGCACCGCATCGGCGGCTTGCCGGTCGGAGAGACCCTCGGCGAACTGCATGATGGTGACCAAAGCCAGCCTCCAGGGTGCCATCGCGGGCTGTCCGCGTCTCGGAAAGAGGTCGGCGAAGTCCTCGTCCTCGAAGATCGCTCCCAACTCATCGCTCATGGTCATGTAGATTGTGCCCTTCGGGAAGGCGGCCTTGGCCACACGAGCGGTCTGTTCGGGGACGGGATCGACGGAACGAGGGTGCAGGCACATGGCTGGAACCTCCGCGAGAAGCTGGATTTTGGGCGTGGAGGTTAGTATGCAGCGGCTCTGGAGAATTCGCCATCAGTATCGCTTCTGGTGAACTAGGGTGGTCCGAACATCGGCGGGGTTATCCTGCTGGAATGAACCCCACACAACTGTCTTTCCCACGTACTCTGCTACCGGATGTTCCCGGACTGGAACTGGAGGACGCCTACTGCGCAGACCACGAGATGGTCGCCACTCTCCGATCCACGGCACCTGCGGCATCCTGTCCGCTATGCGGGTCAGATTCTGCCAGCATCCACAGTCACTACCAGCGTGCTCCAGCCGATCTACCCTGGGGAGGTCATCCCGTGAAGCTCATCCTCCGAGTTCGGAGGTTCTTCTGCAAGGCGCCCTCCTGCGAGCGCCGCATCTTCACAGAGCGTCTGCCCGGGGTCGTGGCTCCGCGGGCTCGGACCACAGAGCGGTTGAGCATGCTGTTGCAGGCGATCGCTTTCGCCCTCGGTGGAGAAGCCGGAGCGCGACTGGCGAAGCGCCTCGGGCTTGCGGCCAGCCCGGCGACACTCATCTCGCTGATCCGCAGGACGCCGCTGCCGGAGCTATCGCCCGCACGCATCCTCGGCGTGGACGACTGGGCCAAGCGCAAAGGCAAGAACTACGGTACCGCGCTCGTGGATCTCGAAAGACACCGGCTCATCGAGCTGTTGCCGGACCGGGAGTCAGATACGCTCGCCCGCTGGCTCAAAGCAAATCCTGGCACTGAAGTGATCTCGCGCGACCGCAGCGAGAGGTACGCCGTCGGCGGACGCAAGGGGGCTCCAGAAGCGGTACATGTAGCAGATCGCTGGCACCTGCTCTCCAACTGGCGGGAGGCCACCGAGCGTGTCTTCGACCGCCATCGCGGCCGGATCAAGCAGGTGATCTTGCCGAAACCAGAGCCAGTGGACAAACCCGCTGCCGCCGTGCTGCCGGCCAAGAGCGTCAATCGTCGGCGCAAGTCTCTGGAAGAGAAGCGTGCCCGCGCCCAGGCCGAGAGGCAGGCGCGCTACGAGGTGATCCGAGAGAGATATGCCAAGGGCGAGTATCTGAAGACCATAGCTACTGATCTAGGGATCACCTACAGGACCGCCCGCAAGTACGCCCTCTCCGAAGAATGCCCTACCCGCAAACCCATGCCCAAACGCCCCAGGATGCTCGAACCTTACGAGCCGTACCTGAAGGCTCGGTGGGCCGAGGGCTGCAAGAATGGCAAGCAACTCTACCGCGAGATCGTCGCTCACGGCTTCCCGGGAGCCCGCACCCCGGTAGCAGTGTTCGTCGCCCAACTCAGGCG
>JACDGB010000297.1 GCA_013815485.1 Rubrobacter sp. | reverse complement strand
GCGATGGCGGTCTTGGACACCCTTGTCGCTCGTGGAGCCGGTGGACCTCGGCCCAGTCGTGAACTGAGTGCACCCCTTCCTCCTCAGGTCGGCCTGCTCGGGTCCGGCGTGAAGGTAAGCAAGGTCAGGAATTTGCAGCAGGATATCGCCTACGCGCTGGCGGCGACCGAGGTGCGTATCCTCGCCCCGATCCCCGGCAAGAGCGCCGTGGGCGTGGAGGTGCCGAACACGAAGGCGGCTATCGTCACGTTGGGCGATGTGTTCCGGGATTATCCTCACGGCAACGACTGGACCCTGCCGGTTGGGTTGGGAAAGGACATCTCCGGGCGGGCTGTATTCCTGGATCTGGCGGAGATGCCGCATCTGCTCGTCGCTGGCACCACCGGCAGCGGGAAGAGCGTGATGTTGAACGGTCTGCTCACCTCCCTTCTCATGACCACCGACCCTCGGCAAGTCAAGATGGTCCTCATAGATCCCAAACGGGTCGAGCTTTCATTGTTCGGACGGGTGCCGCACCTCATAACGCCCGTCGTCACGGATGTGAAGAAAGCGTCGAATGCGCTTTCGTGGGCGGTCGCGGAGATGGAGCGGCGCTACGAAGTGCTGGAGAGGATGGGCACGCGGTCTCTGGAAGGATACAACGACCGGAGCGAGACCCCGATGCCGTATGTCGTCATCGTCATAGACGAGTTGGCCGACCTCATGATGCAGGCGGCGGCGAAGGTCGAGGACTCCATAATACGGCTGGCTCAAAAGGCGCGAGCGGTTGGCATACATCTCGTGGTGGCGACGCAGCGGCCATCGGTGGATGTTATTACCGGCATGATCAAAGCCAACATCCCAAGCCGCATCGCCTTCGCCGTCTCAAGCCAGGTGGACTCGCGCGTGATCATGGACACCCCCGGCGCCGAAGCCCTTCTTGGCATGGGCGACATGCTCTACAAGCCGGTCTCCGCCATGCGTCCCTCGCGCGTGCAGGGAGCCTTCATCTCCGAGGGCGAGGTTGGCGACATCGTGGCGGCGAGCGCCGCGTCAGCCTCCGGCGACGCCTCCCCGAATTTCGTGCAGGAGGTGACGCAACCGAAGGAGAACCCGAAACGCCTCGAAGAGCCGGACGACGATCTGCTGCCGGACGCCGCGAGCTTCGTGGTCTCCACGCAGCAGGCGTCCGTGAGCGCGGTGCAGCGGCGTTTCAGGGTCGGGTACTCGCGGGCTGGCAGGATCATTGACGCGCTGGAGCGCAAGGGCGTCGTGGGACCATACGAGGGTTCCAAGAGCCGCTCCGTCGTCGCGTCGGAGCTGGACTTGCCCCGGATCTTCGACCACGAGGAAGCCAATGGGAACGGGGATTCGGGAGCCGTGGATGGCCGACTGGACGGAAGCTGGTAGCGCGTTCGTGGTAACCTTCGTGTGCCCATGAGCGATGAAACGCACACTTCCTCCGGCCCGGAGGAGCCTGGCATCGGAACCGCGCTGAGAAAGGCTCGCATCCAGAAAGGGCTGTCCCTGGAGGAGGTCGAGCAGGAAACCAAGATCCGCAAACGTTACCTCGATGGCCTGGAGCGGGAAGACTACGATCTGTTGCCGGCGGCGGTCTACGTCCAGGGATTCCTCAAGACCTACGCCAACTACCTCGGTCTCGACGGTGATGCGATCTCCCAGGAATTCAAGCGCAGCCAGACGCCTCAAGAGTCTGATTCCTACTCCGCGCCAGTCAAGAGCGATTTCGATGAACCGCTCATCAACCCCGGCGGCGTAACTAGGTCGCGCCGACGCGGGATCTCCTCCGGCACAATCGTTACGGCTGTCGTGGCTCTCCTCGTGCTGTTCCTGGTCGTCGGAGGACTGTACTTCGTGGGCAGGGGATCCCAACAAGCCTCCGAGACAAATCCCCCGCAAGTCGAGCCCGCCGCCCAGCGTGGGCAGACTGACGAAAATGGACAGGCATCCGCGGATGACGACCCGCCCGCCGCCGCCGAAACCACGCAGGAACCAGCGTTGAATCAGGAGACAACCGCCGAGACCACGACCGAGGGGAGGCCCGAGACTACCTCTGAAAACACGACTGAGCCGACGCCTTCGGATACTTTGCGGGTGGAGATCCAGGTTGAAGAGCGGCCTTCGTGGCTGGAGGTCCGGGCCGACGGCGAGAGAATTTTTGTCCGCGTCGCGGAGCCGGGTTTCTTGGAGACGTTCGAGGCACAGCGGAGGCTGAAGCTCACGACGGGCGACGCGGGAGCCGTCAGCGCATCGGTAAACGGACAAGATATCGGCGTATTGGGCGGGAGCGGAGAGGTTCTCACGCGCAAGTGGACTCTCAAGCAGGAGAGTTGATCTCCCGCGATCCTCGTGTTGGGAGTAGTCTCTGACCCCGGTATAATGAGGGTTCAACGAAGGATCACGAGCTACAGCGTACTCGCGGCAAGCGGTCGTTGTTTTGGAGGATGTCTTGGACAAGAGCAAAGCGATGGGCGCGGCGGTTTCGCAGATAGAGAAGCAGTTTGGCAAGGGTGCCATCATGCGCATGGGAGACAAGGAGCTGGTTAGAATACCTTCGATCCCGACGGGCGCGCTGGCGCTGGACCTGGCCCTGGGCATCGGCGGCGTGCCCCGCGGGCGCATCGTGGAGATCTACGGCCCCGAGTCCAGCGGCAAGACGACCGTTGCCCTTCACATCATCGCCGAAGCCCAGAAAGCCGGCGGGCTGGCCGCGTTCATAGACGCCGAGCACGCCCTGGACCCAACCTACGCCAAAGCCATCGGCGTGGACCTGGATAACCTGTACTTCTCCCAGCCCGACTCCGGCGAACAGGCTCTGGAGATCGCCGACACCTTGATCCGCTCCGGAGCCATAGACGTGGTGGTTATTGACTCCGTCGCCGCCCTCGTGCCTAGAGCTGAGATCGAGGGTGAGATGGGAGACTCTCACGTCGGGCTTCAGGCTCGGCTAATGAGCCAGGCTTTGAGGAAGTTGTCAGGTTCGTTATCGAGGTCTGGAACGACGGCCATCTTCATCAATCAGTTGCGGGAGAAGATCGGGGTGATGTTCGGGTCGCCGGAGACGACGCCGGGTGGCCGTGCTTTGAAGTTCTACTCAAGCATCAGGCTGGATATACGCCGGATCGGGGCACTGAAGGTCGGCACGGACACGGTGGGCAACCAGACGAAGGTGACGGTTCGCAAGAACAAGGTCGCGCCGCCGTTCAAGGAGGTCTTTTTCGACATCATGTACGGGGAGGGGATCTCCCGCGAGGGAAGTCTTCTCGATATTGGGATAGCGCAGGGCGTGGTGCAGAAATCCGGCGCGTGGTTCGCCTACGGTGACGAACGTCTCGGACAGGGCCGCGAGAACTCCAAGCAGTTCCTCAAGGATCACTCCGAGGTGCGCGAGCGCGTGCTGGGCGACATCTACGAGAAGCTCGGTCTGGACGGTTCGGGCTCTCCCATACCCGAGGATCCCGCGCCCGACGATGTCCCCGAGAACATCCCGGACATGCCCGAAAGCCCGGCGGGGGAGCCGGCTGGACGGTCGCTGTAGTCGCGTTTTCTCCGTACTGGCGGTAGGTCTTTTGCCTCTCGTAACAGGTGTCAAGG
>JACDGB010000296.1:1106-3604 GCA_013815485.1 Rubrobacter sp. | reverse complement strand
TAGTTAGATAATCGTCCGAACGGCGGCGAGGCTTTAGCCCGGCGTCGTATCAGAGACCCGGACGGTAAAGGTACTGGAGCTGAGGCGACGGATAGAGGCCGGCGGCCTCCATGATCTGAACGGCCTCGGGCTTCTGGGGGGCGAGGCGAGCGAGCAGCATGTCGCTGAACGTCTCGGGCTGCACGTACCGGACGACCGTCGCGTCGCCTACCCCGGCGCTTTCCCTGGCGTTGTCCGCGGCCGTCTCTAGGTCACCGAACTCGTCTACGAGGCCCAGTTCCTCCGCCTGCTCGCCGGAGTAGATGCGACCGTCGGCGATCTCGCGCACGCGCTGTTCTGGGATATCGCGGCCCTCGGAGATCACGGAGACGAACTCCGCGTATGATTCGTCCACGATGGACTGGAAGATCTCACGCTCCTCCGGGGTCATCTGCCGGAATGAGGAGCCGATGTCCTTGAACTCGCCGCTCTTTATGACCTCCTGTCGGATGCCGTACTTATCGGCTGCTTCGGAGAAGTTGGTGAGCGTGATGATGACGCCCAGCGAGCCCGTGAGGGTGGTTTCGTTGGCGACGATTTCATCGGCGGCGGCGGAGATGTAGTAGCCGCCGGAGGCCGCAGTGTCGCCCATCGAGACGATGACCGGCTTGCCGGATGACTCCTTGAAGTCCATGATGCTTGCGTGCATCTGGTCGCTCGCGGTGACGCCGCCTCCGGGAGAGTTGACCTCAAGCACGATGCCCTTGACGCCCTCATCGTCGGCGGCTTGATCCAGGGCCGACTCCAACCCCTCGGGCGTGACCGTGGACTGGACCCCGCCAACGGTGCTGTCGGCGGAGGCGATGACGCCCTCGACTGGCAAGACGGCTATCTTGTTGGATCCCTCGCCGGAGACGTACTCTTCCTCGTAGACTGCGGGGGCCGAACTCGTCGTGCCGCCTCCGGCGCTCAATGCCACGACCGCGGCAATCGCTCCGGCTCCCAGTATCAACAGCGCGAGGGCCGCGAGGCCGCCTACTATCCAGGGCCACCGGCGGCGGCGCGGCTGTGCATGCGTCTGTTGCATGGAAGAGTCTCGCCGACGTTCTTCACCGTTCGCCGGTTCTTCATTTGCGCGGCCCGAAGGCCCGTTTCCGGAGTCCAATACGACACCCTTCTTGTTCGCGTGCTACCGGGCTATCGCCCACTGGGCAGATTATAAGGGATCATGCTTCCGGGACGCGGCTGCTGCGGCGGAGGAGGCGGCGTCCTTTAAGGATGTCGTCTTTGGCGGCCTCGGGGGAGATCCGCTCGTCGCGGCCTTCCAAGGCGAGTCGCTCGCGGTGGAAGAGGATCCAGATGTACAGGTCCATCTCGGTGCGGTTCGGGAAGGATTTGAGGACGCGCTCCTCCCGGATCATCTCCGAGATCGGACGGTACGAATACTCGTGCCAGTCCCTCAAAACCTCCTCGGGCGAGACGTAGCGCCGCCAGAGCTGCGAGAGCCGGAAACCGTGCGCCTCCACGTAGGCCGCCAGCCGCCGGTAGTCGGATACGTCGGAGAGATCCACCTTCACTTCGGGGAGAACGCGGTCCACGGGCAGACGCTCCAGGAGATGCCGGTACTCCAGCTTGTGCAGCAGGTCGCGGGCGGTGAGAGCTGAATCTATGGGGATACGGGTGCGAAGTTCCGTGACTTCGGCGTCTAGCATTTCGATGCCTTGCTGATGGGCGACGGAGACCCGGTGGTTGCCGTCGTTGACGAAGTAGGCGTCCCCGATCTTGAACAGGCTGATCGGTGGTATCTCGCCCCGGCGCATCATCTGATCTATGCGCTTCCACCGCTCTCCGAGGCCCGGCTTGGACGGCAGGAAAGCCCGGTCGAAATCCCTGTGACGGCCCACGCTGCCGACGATCTTGGATACCTCCACGGTTCGCATCCCGACGTAGACCTGGTTGATGACGCCCAGAGTGCGCTTCACTTCGTCGAAGGAGAGCAGGCGGTTGGAGGCCGGGTCGCGGCGCAGGTACGAGCCGACCCGGCGCAGGAAGGCCCTGCGGCGCGCCCGCGAGAAATCTATATCAGCCTGGTCGGTGGGATCCATGTATGGGCTCCGAGCATCCGATGGACTCGATAGTGAGAATCTATCCCCGATCCAACGCCACAACAAGGCCGCCGACGGACGAGCCTTCTATATTTCGAGGATTCTATGCCCGAATACGTTGAGCACCTTCGTGTCTCCCCGGCTCGTGATCCGCTGCTGTTTCGAGCCGTATAGATGGACGTGACCGTGCAGCCAGAGTTCCGGGCGGTGGCGGTCTATCATCCCGACGAAGGACTCGAAGCCGATGTGGGCGTGATCCTCGGCGTCTCCGAGACCAAACGGTGGGGAATGAGTAACGAAGATGCGGGGCTTCGGCTTCCCGAATAGCCCACGATATCGTATCCGATTGGAGAGGGCGCGCGCCCGGCGGCGCATCTGACGCTCGGTGTACTGGTTGGGACCGCCGGAGTACAG
>JACDGB010000296.1:0-1096 GCA_013815485.1 Rubrobacter sp. | reverse complement strand
GCTTTCGATACCGGGGTCGTGGTTGCCGAGGACGTAGTAGACGGGGACGCCGAGGAAGGTGACAAGATACTCCAGGTACGAGAAGGGGAGGTCGCCGCAGGAGATCACCGCTCGAACGTCCCCGGCGTAGGCGTTCAGGCTCGGTCCCTGAAGCATCGTCTCCACCCGGTCGCTGACGCACAGGATCTTCACGCCAGCCGTTTTAACATTCCGTGACGCAAACCTCCCTCACCGGTCGTCATGGGCACAAGCACTATCTGTTGACTCGATCTGCCCCCGGTTCAGGGAGATCATCCGGTGGCGGAATTGGGGAGGAGGTATAGTGAGTAGTATGGAACCAGTGATGCAAAAGAGAGCGAGATGGTCTTGACGCGAGAGCATGGTAAATGGGCGCGGCTGCGGGGCGGGGATTCGAGTTGGGGTGGACTTCGCGCGCTTCCGTTGTTGGCGGCGATCACGCTGTCCGTGCTTTCGGCTGCTTGCTCGGGCGAACAGGAGCGTGGAGGCAAGGTCCGGGCTGACTCGAACTGTTCCGCGGCCCCCCCGCCCTTCATCGAGGACGGTTTCCCCCAGCCCGAGTTCCGCCACAGCGAGGACGGGTCGCTGGAGACGACGCTCAGGGCGGCCAGCGAGACCGTGACCCTCGATGGCAAGCCGTACATTACGCAAGCCTACGAGAAAAGCGTGCCAGGTCCATTGCTCATCGTGTGTCCCGGAGACCGCATGGTCGTCAACTTGGAGAACGACCTGGAGGAGAATACGAACCTCCACACTCACGGTTTCCACGTCTCGCCGCGGGACAACTCGGACAACATCTTCCTCGACATCAATCCGGGCGAGCGGTTCACCTACGAGTATGACATCCCGGAGGACGAGTCGCCCGGCGCGTACTGGTATCATCCGCACCGCCACGGCGATTCGGACGGTCAGGTGTTCGCGGGAATGGCGGGACCAATGATCGTCGAGGGCGGGCTCGACGCGATGCCCGGCATTCGGGACATTCCGCAGCGGGTACTCGCCATTCAGAACACTGAGTTGGGCGATAATGGCCGCACGGTCCCCGTGGCGCGGTCTGACGATAGCAAGACCCAGTTGT
>JACDGB010000295.1 GCA_013815485.1 Rubrobacter sp. | reverse complement strand
GGTTCCACTTCACGCACGATACGCTGAAGGCGGTGGAGCGGGCGGGGGCCGGGATCTCACACGTCACCCTCCACGTCGGGACCGGCACGTTCACTCCCGTTCGGACAGAGAAGCTGGAGGATCACAGGATGCACGCCGAATACTACTCGGTGCCAGATTCCGCGGCCCAAACCGTCGAGAGAGCCGACCGGGTGGTGGCGGTTGGGACGACCGTGGCGCGCACGCTGGAAAGCTGGGCCGCGAGCGGCGAGCGCGAGGGAGAGTCCACGCTGTTCGTGTATCCAGGTTTCCGGTGGCGGGCGGTGGACGCATTGCTCACCAACTTCCACCTGCCGCGCTCGACGCTGCTCGCGATGGTAATGAGCTTCGCCGGAGAGGAATTGGTTGGGGAAGCCTACCGGCTCGCGGTCGAGAGACGTTACCGTTTCTACTCGTTCGGTGACGCCATGCTCATCCTTAATGGTGGAAGAATCGGGAGCAGCGTTTCCCATGACCCACGGTCCCTGGAGGAGAGATAGCCGCGCCGGTCACGATAGAGGTTGTGGCGCAAGATGGGGAGGCTCGCGCCGGGGTACTTCATACGTCGCATGGCGTCGTCGAGACACCGGCTTTCATGCCCGTCGGGACGAAGGGGACGGTCAAGGGGCTGACGCCGGGTGATCTACGGTCCATCGGGGCGGGGGTCGTGCTCGGGAATACGTACCATCTGTATCTGCGACCTGGGGCTGATCTCGTGCGGGAGGCCGGAGGGTTGCACGACTTCACTGGCTGGGATGGTCCCATGCTCACCGACTCCGGCGGCTACCAGGTCTTCTCGCTCGCGAAGACCCGCAGCATCTCCGAGGAGGGCGTCGAGTTCGTCTCCGTCTACGATGGGTCCATCCATTCCTTCACTCCGGAATTGACGACGCGGGTTCAGGAAGACCTCGGGGCGGACGTGGCGATGGTATTGGACGAGTGTCCGCCCGCGGGCGTGGACCGCGAGTACCAGGCGCAGTCTCTGCGGCGGACGGCGCGGTGGGCGGAGCGTTGTAAAGTGGCGCATGGGAAAGAGGATCAGGCGCTATTCGGCATCGTGCAAGGCGGTCTGTTCGCGGATCTACGCCGCGAGAGCCTGGAGCGGACGGTCGCCATCGGCTTCGACGGATACGCGGTCGGAGGGCTCTCGGTCGGGGAGTCGCGGGAGGAGATGCTTGCGACCCTCGCGGTCGTCGCCCCGGAGCTACCCGCGGACAAACCCCGCTACTTCATGGGCATCGGGGACCCTGTTGGTGTCCTCCAGGTCATCTCTTTGGGCGTGGATATGTTCGACTGCGTGCTCCCGACCCGTCTCGCCCGCCACGGCGCGGCCCTCACCGCCGATGGACGCATCAACCTCAGAAACGCCCGTTTCCGGCGAGATCTCGGGCCGCTCGACCCGGAATGCGGCTGCGAGGCTTGTACAGGCTATAGCCGGGCTTATCTGGCGCACCTGGTGCGCGAAGACGAGTTGCTCGGGCATCGGCTCATCACGCTGCACAACGTCTACTTCATGACGCACCTCTGCCGCGAGGCGAGAGAAGCTATCGTGGAGGCGCGGTTCGAGGAATGGTCGCGGACCTGGATCGAACGCTTCCACGGGAGCTGATACGTAATCCGTTCGATAGATTCGCCTCATCTCTGGGCGGGAGTCGAGATCCTGTTTTTTCGACTCTCGATCCCACCAACGTATTCAACCCTTCACCCGGATTCCGTTCGACTTGCCCGGATATCCGAGAGCAACCGCGCGAAGACGAGCGCCTCGTCCCAAACCTCGCCGCCGTCCTCCAGGCTCCAATATGCTGCCAGTACAGACTGCGCCAGCGCCCACCCGCGCAGACGTTCCCGGTCCAGCCCCAGTTCCCCGGATAGGTGATCCAGGCGGCGTTCGAGGATGCGGCCGGCGTTCGGGTCGTGCGCGAGTTCCGGCGGCTCCCGCAACAGCGTCGCCGCATCATAGGTCGGCTCGCCCACGACTCCCTTCGGGTCTATCGCCAGCCAGGGTTCGCGCTCGGCGGAGAGGACGTTCTCGTGATGGAAGTCCCCGTGCAGCAAGACCGGCTCCGCCTGTGATGGGATGAGGTCCGCGAACAGCGACTCTGCCCGCTCGACCAGCGCGGCTGGCATCGGACCCGTCCCGCCGTCGTGTCGTCGCCGCAGACGGTCGAAACCTCGCGCCCAGTCGGAGACGAGGGGGAACGAATGTTCTGGCGGCGCGGGACGCCACAGCCGCCGCAACACGCTCGCGGCGATGGACGTTGCTTCCTCGTCGTCTTTAACGGTGGTGAGCGGCGCGCCAGGCTCGCACCTCTCCAGCAGCATCGCGCCCCGGTCCCGGTCCAGCCGGATCCGTCGGCAGATGCCGCGCCCATCGAAGACCCGCAATGCCTCCGCTTCCGTCCCAAACTCTTTGTCCCGTGGGAAAGATATCTTCAGAACGGCTGGCGTGCCGTCGGCCAGCGTCGCCGGGGCAACCCAGTTCGCCCATATTCCGGGGAACGGTGATCCTACCGAGAGCGACCAGCGATGCTCCATATCGGCGATGAGCGCCGGTAATCTTCTCAGCCATTCCACGCCGACCTCGCCGCGCATCTTTGTCGTGGCCTGGATCAGGCTTTCGGGAACGTGTATCGGGGTATCCATATAGGACCTCCTCCTGGGATAAGGGTTCCGATGACGAACCGGGCGAGGAGGAGATCGAGAGTGTACTGTGAGTCTGCGTCAGAGCATGGCCGGAATATAGTCGCCGGGCGAGGGTGATGCAAACTGGCTGGGAATGCGGCGGCGAGATGAGTTAAAATTCTGCCCCGATCCTATGGGTAGCCGTCGAAACAACCTCATCGTAATGGGCCTCGTTGTCGTCTTGCTCGGCGTCGCTACTTATCTGATCTTCATCCGGCAGCCGGTGACTGAATCCACGCAGCTCGGTCTCGACTTGCAAGGCGGGGTGAGCGCGCAACTGAAGGGGACGCAGACCGGCGGCGGGAAAGTGACCCGCGAGGAGATGGAGCTGGCGTCCAATTTGATCCGTCAGCGCATAGACCGGCTCGGCGTAGCCGAACCCGACGTGCGGGTGCAGGGTGACGATCAGATCACGGTCCAGATCCCCGGTGTCGAGAACCCCGAAGAGGTCATAGATATCATCGGCAGCACCGCCCAACTCGGCTTCTACCGGGTGCTCGACTCGGAGATCCAACAGGGCATTCCGCAGGACGAGGTCCAAGACGCGCGGACGGAGATCGAAGAAGACCTCAAGGACAGCGACGCTTTCCAGGATGGCGACGCGAAGATCCTCTTCGAGGAGAGCCCAATACCGGGCGGTGGCGGGAGGTACGTCGCCGGGTATGTGCTCAACAAAACCCCGGACATGACCGGAGACGCGATCCGGCAGGACGGGGCCACCGTGGAGCCCAACCCGACGACCGGCAAGCGTCAGGTCAGCATCCAGCTAACCGGCGATGGCGGGGGGCAATTCGGGGATCTGACACAGGAGATCGTCAGCGAGGCGGCCCCCACCGGGCAACCGGGCCTGCTCGCCATCTCCCTCGACGAAGACATTATCAGCGCGCCCCAGGTGACCGAGCCGATCATCGGC
>JACDGB010000294.1 GCA_013815485.1 Rubrobacter sp. | reverse complement strand
GTTCGAGAAGTCGTGCCGGATGCTACGCATAGAACTGCCGCATACGATAGACGAGTTGTGCGACGTGACGCTGGAGATACTGCGGCGAAACGCGCCACGGCAGGACACGTACATCCGGCCTCTTGCGTACAAATCCGCCGAGTCGGTCGGGGTGAAGCTGGCGGTGGACGATTCGCTCTCCATCTTCACGGTCCCGATGGGCAACTACGTGGAGTTGACGGGCCTGAAGGTCTGCGTCTCCTCGTGGCGCAGGACATCGGACACTGCGATACCGGCCCGCGGAAAGTTCACGGGCTCGTACATAAACACCGCGCTCGCGGTGGACGAGGCGCAGCGGGCTGGTTTCGACGACGCCATCTTCCTCACGCAGGACGGACACGTCTCGGAGGCTAGCGCGGCCAACATTTTCCTGGTGAGGAAGGGCGGGCTCATCACGCCTCCGGTCACGGCTGACATTCTCGAAGGCATCACCCGCGACGCGGTGATGGAGTTGGCGGAGAAAGAATTGGACATGCCTCTGGAGAAGCGGGACGTGGACCGGACGGAATTGTATGCCGCTGACGAAGTGTTCCTTACGGGGACGGGCTACCAGATCGCCCCCGTCACCATGATAGACGGTCGTGCCGTCGGGACGGGCGAGATGGGGCCGGTCGCGGGCCGGTTGCAGGAACTGTACTTCCGGGCCGCCCGCGGCGACAACCCAGACTACGCTGACTGGACCGTCGCCGTGGAGGTTGCGGAGCGGGCGGCGGGATGAGATACTGCCGCCCTTGATGAAGGAGAATTTCTAGACATCTTGCGCGTTTCTCGCCACATCCTACGACTAACCAGGGTGGCCGCCGGGCGAATTATCAGCCCCGGCATCTAACCGGCTGCCCACGGTCACCAGCCACCAGAGTCGCACGTTTAGATCATGGTTCCAAACGTAGGAGGAGTAGAGACATGCGTCGAGTAGAGATCTTCGACACCACCTTGCGCGATGGCGAGCAATCGCCCGGCATCTCCCTTTCCGTGGACGAGAAAGTGGAGATCGCCCACCAACTCGCGCGGTTGAAGGTGGATGTCATAGAAGCCGGTTTTCCGATTACATCCGAAGGGGACTTCGAGTCGGTCTCGCGCATCGCCGCCGAGGTGAAGGGTCCGATCATAGCCGGGCTCTCCCGCATCCACGAGCAAGACATAGAACGCGCCTGGGAGGCCGTGCAGTGGTCGGATAGGCCACGAATCCACACGTTCGTCGGGACCAGTGATCTGCACATCGAACACCAGATGCGCTCGAACCGCGAGGACATCCTCAAAAGGGCCGGCGAGGCGGTTCGCTTCGCCAAGAACCTCTGCGATAACGTGGAGTTCTCCCCGATGGACGCAACGCGCACGGACATAGGTTATCTGGCCGAGGTCGTGGCGGCGGCAGTCGAGGCCGGGGCTGACGTGGTGAACATCGCGGACACCGTCGGCTACACGACGCCGGTGGAGTTCACGGCATTTTTGAAAGAGTTGCAGGAGAGGGTGCCGAAGCTCAAGAAGCGCGTGCTCTCGGTGCATTGTCACGACGATCTGGGGATGGCGGTTGCGAACTCGCTTGCTGGCGTCGAGGTCGGGGCGAGGCAGGTCGAGGTCGCGGTGAACGGTATCGGGGAGCGGGCCGGGAATGCTTCGCTCGAGGAGGTCGTGATGGCGCTCGCCACCCGAGGCGATTTTTACGGCGTCGAGGTTGGCGTGGAGACGAAGCAGTTGGCGAATACTTCGCGCATGATCTCCAACGTCACCGGCTATGAGGTCCCCCCGAACAAGGCTATCGTGGGCCGCAACGCATTCCTGCACGAGTCCGGCATCCATCAGGATGGGGTTTTGAAAGACCGGCGCACCTTCGAGATCATGACCAAAGAAGACATCGGCCTGGAAGGCACGAACATCTTCCTCGGAAAACACTCGGGCCGCCACGCCCTCAAGGAAGCCCTCGAAGAACTCGGCTACACCCTGGAAGGCGAGGTATTGAAGAGGGCCTTCGCGCGCTTCAAGGACATAGCGGATCACAAGAAGACCGTGTCGGCGGCGGACCTCGAAGCGATAGCCGCCGACGAGGTGGGCTCCTTCGAGGGCAAATTCGTTTTGGATTCGTTCAGGGTGGTGGCGGCGACGGGAAGGCAGAGCCGGGCGGCGGTGACCATCTCACACGCCGAGCACGGCACGTTCGAGGCGGAAGCCGAGGGCGAAGGCCCCGTGGACGCCGTGTTCCGCGCCATAGACTCGGCGACCAGCATCAAGGGCCGCCTGACGGACTTCCGCATAGACGCCGTCAGCGGCGGCAAGGACGCCCTCGGCGAGGTGCGCGTAGCGGTCGAGTTCGATGGCAACGAGTACGCCGGACGGGGACTTTCGCAAGACGTGGTCGAAGCGGCGGCCCGCGCCTACGTGCGGGCTGCGAACGTATACTCGTCAGGCCGGGTGAAGTCTCCGTGGGAACCCTCGCAGGTAGCGCCGTAACGGAGCGGCGGGAGCGAGACTCCGCCTCCATCTCCGGCTACGAACGGATGGACGGCGCCGCGCCCGTCTTCCACCCGCCGGGAATGGAGGAACGGGCCGCTGAGGTGCGGGATCTTCTAGAGACTGGGGCCGCATGCCTCTCGGACGTTCTGGACGTGGCGTCGCCGAAACTGAAGTCGCTACTCGTCGCTGATGCAGACTGGCGGCACGCTCCACGCGAGCATGAGCGTCCGTATCCGCCTGGCCTGCCGTACCTCACACAATCCGTCGAACCGCCGGTCCTGGTGCTGCCGGAGACCCTCTCACCCGTCTTCCGGCCCCGCGCGGACGCGACGTGGCCGCTCGTCGTCTGGCACGAGCTGGCGCACGCTTTCCTGCTGCAAAAGCCCGTCCCCCGCGCCCCGGCGTGGCTGCGAGAGTTCGTGCCGCAGGCACTCTCGGCGGCGGTGGCGCGGCGAGCCGGTCTGCTAGACGGGCATCTGGGGGAGATGGAGTTGGCTTGCGGCTTCACCGTCAGGGAGTATGCGGGACCGGCGGACGCGGAGCGGCAGATGGAGTTCCAGAACCTGTTGCTCAGGCTCGGCGCGGCGGCGCTTGAGGAGTTTGGTGAAAGGTTCCTTCATCGGCTCGCGGACGCGCTGTGGAAAGAAACGGAAGTCGTCGGAGAAGAGCGGGCGGAGGAGTTGTTGGCGGGCTCTCTGGGTCATGGCGGTTGGGAGTGGCTCGAAGGACGTCCGGAGTTTTAGGAGGAAAGATGCGAGATTCGTTCGACATACTGTTATTGCCCGGCGACGGCATCGGGCCTGAAGTCGTGGCGTCCGCCAGGACCGTGATAGACGCGGCGGCGGATCATTTCGGGGTGAAGCTACGCTACGAGGAACGCAAGATAGGCGGCGTAGCCATCCGCGAGGAAGGCGAACCCGTCTCCGATGAGACGCTGGAGGCGGCCAAAAACTGCGACGCCATATTGCTTGGCGCGGTCGGCCACCCGGACTTCGACCGCGGCCCGCAGAGGCCCGAGGCCGGACTTCTGAAGCTGCGTAAGCATCTCGGCGTCTTCGCCAATTTGCGTCCTGTCGCGGCGATACCGGTCATCATCTCTGCCTCGCCGCTCAAGAAAGAGGTACTTG
>JACDGB010000041.1 GCA_013815485.1 Rubrobacter sp. | reverse complement strand
GCCCTCGTCCACGCGGGAGGTCGCGCGCAGGCTCGCGGAGAGGGGGGTGGGGATGCTCGACGCGCCGGTCAGCGGGGGCGTATCTCGGGCCGGGATGGGGGATCTGACGGTCATGGTTGGCGGGGAACCGGAGGTCTTTGATGGCTGCCGGGCGGTGCTGGAGGCGTTCAGTGGCGAAGTTTTTTATGTTGGGGAGAGTGGCGCGGGGCACATGGCGAAGGCCGTGAACAACCTCGTCACGGCGACCACACTGGCGAGCGCGGCGGAGGCGGTTTTGCTTGGGGAGCGGGCCGGGTTGAATCCGGAGAAGCTCGTGGAGATCATCAACGCAAGCAGCGGTCGCAGCGCCTCGACGGAGATCAAGTTTCCCCGCTACGTCCTCAATCGCGCGTTCGAGGATGGTTTCGCCATTGGACTGATGAACAAGGACGTGAAGATCGCGCTCGATGCAGCCTCGGAGCTTGGGTTTCCGACCGTCATGGGTTCGGCGGTTGGGCAGGTGTGGCAGGCAGCGGTGGCGCAAGGTTTCGGCGGGAAGGGACACACGGCGATCTACGAGTTCCTGGAAGAGTTTACCGGGAGCGTAAAAAACAGCTAGTAGAGGAGATGGCAACTGTGGCTACTCGGGAAGAGAAGCAAGCTTACGTGGATGGCATGGCCCGCGAGCGCGGGTACGTACTGGACTTCCACAAGGTCATGGCCGAGCAAGATTTCGACGCTTTGCAGGCCACCAACAACCTCGTCGAAGCGGCGTACCTCAAAGAGAGAAGGCTCGACCGCAAGACGAAGGAGTTGATCTTCATCGTCAGCCTGACGGTGATGCGGGCGAGCAAGGGACACATAGCGAGCCACATCAAGGTCGCTTTGGACCTCGGACTCAGCAAGGAAGAGATCCTGGAGGCGATTGAGATAGCCATTCCAGAGGCCGGGATCGTCGCGTTTCAGGCCG
Source organism: Rubrobacter sp. (assembly GCA_013815485.1). Classification (GTDB taxonomy): domain Bacteria; phylum Actinomycetota; class Rubrobacteria; order Rubrobacterales; family Rubrobacteraceae; genus JACDGB01. The sequence continues at coordinate 8,566 of JACDGB010000041.1, read as the reverse complement.
GCTTCGAGGCGTGGCGCGAGGTCACGGGAGCTGAGGGAATAGAGCCGAGCGTCGAGGTCTTCCAGGGTGGGTCCGGCTCCGGCGAGTAACCGCGGCAAAGCCAGAACAGGGAGGTAATGTGGATGCGATCGTGACGCGCGAGGGAATCAGGGAGAGCGTGAGGGAGATCTGCGCGAGGTTCCCGGACACTTACTGGCGCGAGCTTGACGCGAAGCGCCAGTACCCTGAGGAGTTCGTCCGGGCGATGACCGGGAGCGGTCACCTCGGGGCGCTCATCCCGGAGGAGTATGGGGGGATGGGGCTCGGGCTCGCCGATGCCTCCGTTGTTCTGGAGGAGATCAACCGTTCCGGCGGCAACGCCCAACCCGCCCACGCGCAGGTGTACACGATGGGGACCCTCCTCAAGCACGGCTCTGAGGAACAGAAGAAGGAGTACCTGCCCAGAATAGCGAGCGGCGAGATCCGGCTGCAAGCCTTCGGCATCACCGAGCCCGAGGCTGGAACCGACACGACTTCTTTGCGGACGACGGCGGTTCGAGACGGGGATCACTACGTCGTGAACGGGCGCAAGATGTACATATCGCGGGTGCGGCATTCGGACTGCATGATCCTGCTCGCCAGGACGACGCCTCGGGATGAGGTGAAGCGCAAATCCGAGGGGCTTTCAGTTTTTCTCTTCGATCTGGACGAGGCGGAGGGCAACGGGCTCACGGTGAACCCGCGGCGCGTGATGATAAACAACGAGACCAACGAGCTAGTATTCGAGGATTTGAAGATACCGGCGGGAGCCCTGATCGGGGCCGAGGGCAAGGGCTTTCGCTACGTCCTCGACGGCATGAACGCCGAACGGGTCCTCATCGCCGCCGAGTGCATCGGCAACGGCCACTGGTTCATTGACAAGGCGACGGAGAGAGCGAAGTCACGCGAGGTCTTCGGGCGGCCCATCGGACAGAACCAGGGGATTCAGTTCCCCATAGCGAAGGCTTACGCGCGCGTTGAGGCGGCCGACCTGATGCGCTTCCGGGCCGCTGAGATGTTCGAGCGGGGCGAGCCGTGCGGGGCCGAGGCGAACATGGCCCTCTTGCTCTCCGCCGAGGCCGCCTGGGAGGCGGCGAACGTAGCTATGCAGACCTTCGGCGGCTACGGTTTCGACGCCGAGTACGACGTGGAGAGGAAGTTCCGCGAGACCAAGCTCTTCCAACTAGCCCCGATCTCGACGAACCTCATCCTCTCCTACGTAGCTGAACACGTCCTGGGCTTGCCGAGGTCTTTTTAAGATGCTCCCGCTCGAAGGAATCACGGTGGTGGCGCTGGAGCAAGCGGTCGCCGCCCCGTTCGCCACCCGCCAGCTCGCCGACCTTGGCGCGCGGGTAATAAAGATAGAGCGTCCCGGCGTGGGTGACTTCGCCCGCGGCTACGACACGACGGTGAATGGCATGGCGAGTCACTTCGTCTGGCTCAACCGCTCCAAAGAATCCCTGACGCTGAACCTCAAGGAAGACGGGGCGAAGGACATCCTGAACCGTCTGCTCGACCGCGCCGACGTATTCGTCCATAACCTGGCGCCCGGCGCCACCGAACGGCTGGGCTTTGGGGCCGAAAGGTTGAGGGAGGAGCATCCTCGTCTCATCATCTGCGGCGTCTCAGGGTACGGCTCCACAGGCCCCTACCGGGACAAGAAAGCCTACGACCTGCTAGTTCAGTGCGAGGCCGGCCTGGTCTCCATAACCGGCACGCAAGAGACTGCCTCGAAGGTTGGCATCTCGGCGGCCGACATAGCAGCCGGGATGTACGCTTATACTGGCATCCTGACGGCGCTCTTCCAAAGGGAGCGAAACGGGGAGGGGGCGGCCTTCGAGGTTTCGCTCCTCGAGGCGCTCGGTGAATGGATGGGCTTCCCGGCCTACTTCACCGGATATGGTGGCAAGCAGCCGCCGAGGACCGGGGCGAGCCACGCCGCCATCGCGCCCTACGGGCCATTCGAGGCTGGCGACGGGAAGGTCGTCTTTCTCGGGCTACAGAACGAGCGGGAGTGGGTAGTCTTTTGCGAGGCGGTGCTCCAGAGGTCGGAGCTTGCAGCCGATCCGCGCTTCGACTCCAACTCCGGGCGGGTCGAGAACGCAGAAGCGCTTGATGAGGCAATAGAGGGCGCGTTCGGGGGTCTTTCTTCCGAGGAAGTCATCTCACGTCTTGACGGGGCCAGGATCGCCAACGCCAGGATGAGGACTGTCCAGGAATTCCTCGACCATCCGCAACTAAAGGCCCGCGACCGCTGGCGTGAGGTGGACTCTCCGACCGGCCCAATCCGGACGCTCCTCCCCCCGGTGACCATGCAGGGCGTGGAAAGTGTCATGAAGCCCATCCCGGAGGTCGGGGAGCACACCGGCCCCATTCTGGAGGAGCTTGGCCTCGACGCCGAGAGGGTCCGCTCCATGCGCGACGCGGGCGCTGTTTGAGGCGAGGTTGGATGGACGCTTCAGGCGCGAAGCCGTGAGCGGTCGCGGAAGCGCCGAACTCGACTCGGTTCGGGCGTGGGTGGTGGTCATGGCCGCCTTCGCGGCGCTGTTCGTCGTCTTTGGCGTTGCCTACAGCTTCGGGGCGTTTTTCGATTCGATCTCGACCGATTTCGGGACCGGGCGGGCGGCTGCCTCGGTGGTGTTCTCGCTGACCTCTTTCGTGTTCTTCTCGTTCGGCGCTATCAGCGGGCCGGCGGCGGATCGCTTCGGGCCGCGTCCACTGTTGCTGATCGGGGCCTTTGCCTTCGGCATCGGGTTAGCCGCCACCGCCGGAGCCGAGCGGTTGTGGGTCGCCTACCTGACCTACAGCATCGGCGTCGGCGTCGGTGTCGGCTGCGTGTACGTGCCGATCATCGCCGCCGTCGGTGGCTGGTTCGCGCGGCGGCGCGCTCTGGCGGTCGGCGTCGCCGTCTCGGGGATAGGGCTGGGTATTCTCGTCGCCACGCCGGTGGCCGCGTGGCTCATCGAGGCCCACGGGTGGCGGACCGTGTACGTCGGTTTCGCGGTCGCGGGCTCGGTCGTGCTGTTGGTTTCCGCGCTTCTCATCTCCGCCCCGCCCACCGGAACCCGGAGTGGATCCCGGCAAACGGGCGCCGCGCTGCGCGCCCCAGCCTACCGGTGGTTGTACCTGGCGAACTTGCTACTCTGCCTCGCCCTGTTCGTGCCGTTCGTGTACCTCCCAACCTCCGCCGAGGACGCAGGCGTTGGTCCGACGGCCGCGGCCGGACTGGTCGGCGTCGTCGGCGCGTCCAGCATCGCCGGACGGCTCGTGCTCGGCGGCGTCGCCGATAGAGCCGGGCCCTTGCGCGCGTACCGGATCAGCTTCCTGCTCATCGGTGCGAGCTTCGCGCTGTGGTGGATCGGGGACGGCTTCCTGTCACTCGCCGCGTTCGCGGTTGTCCTGGGCGTTGGCTACGGCGGTTTCGTGGCGTTGAGCCCGGTGGTCCTCGCGGACCTTTTCGGCGTGGAGCGGCTCGGTGGTCTGCTCGGCGTGCTCCTCACTGCGAACGCCATAGGATCTGCGCTCGGCCCGCCGGCGGTCGGACTCGCCGCCGACGCCACCGGCGGCTACGACGCGGCGATCATCGTCCTGGGGCTGCTTGGCCTCGCGGCCTACGCGGCGCTCCTGCCGCTCGACTCCCGCTCCGACCAACCGACGCACGAGGAGAGCTGAGGGCTCGATCCCGCCGGATCGAGCTCCGAGACCATTTTCGTCGGCAACGCGCCGGCGGAGCGCCGGTTTTGTGCCGCTGGCCCGTCGGTACGGCACCCCTTTGGGAGCCCGGACGGCGGGAGAGTACGCCACGGACTAGCGGCCAGTCTGGGGTATTTGTACGTGCAAAATTTCGTGCGTATAATGCGGATCTGTTTGGGAGAGATTGATGGAAAGGGGAAGCATGGATAGGCTCGGTGGAGAACAGCAGGGTGGGGTGTCCTCAGTAAGGCAGGTAGCGATAGCCAGCCTGGTTGGGACTGCGCTGGAATGGTACGACTACTTCCTCTTCGGGACGGCGGCGGCTCTCATCTTCAACGAGCTGTTCTTCCCGGCGCAGGATCCCCTGACGGGGACGCTGCTGGCCTTCGCCACCTTCGGCGTGGGCTTCGGGGCCCGACCGATCGGCGGGCTCGTCTTCGGACATTTTGGGGACAAGATCGGGCGCAAGACCATGCTCGTCATCACGCTAATAATCATGGGTGTCGCGACCTGCGCCATAGGCTTGATGCCGACCTACGATCAGATAGGTATATGGGCCCCGATCCTGCTGGTCGTATTGCGCCTCGTGCAGGGCTTCGGCGTCGGCGGCGAGTGGGGCGGCGCCGTGCTGATGTCGGTGGAGCACGCCCCGGCAGGACAACGAGGATACTACGGTAGCTGGCCGCAGATGGGAGTCCCGGCGGGGCTCGTTCTCTCGACGGTGGTCTTCACGCTTTTCCAGGCGATGCCCGAGGCGCAGTTTCTGGCCTGGGGCTGGCGCGTACCGTTCCTCTTGAGCATCGTCCTGGTGGTGGTGGGACTCTACATAAGACTGCGCCTCATGGAGTCTCCGGCCTTTCAGGAGATCGACGACACCGACGCCGAGGCAAGCATGCCCATCGTGGAGGTTTTCCGCAGGTACCCCAGGAATATCCTTATCGCGATGGGGGCGCGCGTGGGGGACAACATGCTCTTCTACATCTTCAGCGTCTTCGCGCTTACGTACGTCACCGAGGAGCTCGGGTTGCCGGAGAGCACGGCCCTCATCGGGGTCATGATCGGCGCCTCCATCGAGTTCTTCCTCATCCCGTTCTTCGGGGCGCTCTCGGATCGGGTCGGTCGTAGGCCGGTGTACATGGGGGGCGCGCTCTTCTGCATACTCTTCACCTTCCCGTACTTCTGGCTCATGAATACGGGGGCGACGGCCCTGATCTGGCTCGCCATCTCACTCTCGCTCTTCGTCGGTCACGCGGCGATGTACGCCCCTCAGGCGAGCTTCCTCTCGGAACTCTTCGGGACGAGCGTCCGCTACTCCGGAGCCTCCATCGGCTACCAACTCGCCCCGATAGTGGGCGGCGGCATCGCCCCGTTCATAGCGGTATGGTTGCTGAGCGTCACGGGCAGCTACTGGCCCATCGCCGTCTACATGATCGGGATGGCCCTAATAACTGTCGTCTCGGTCTACCTGGCGACAGAGACCTCCTTCGCCGAAATCTCCGACGGACAAGAGGAAAGGGACCCCCAACTAGTAACGGACTAAAGAGGCCGCGCAAGGGCGGTTCGCGTGAGGGCGGTTCGCGAACCGCCCCAACACGGGAGGAGAGCGATGGTTAGCCAGCTAGTAGAGGCACCGAAGTCCGGCGAGGTCCGGGATTACAAGATGCTTGTCGGCGGCGAGTGGGTGGACGCCCGCTCCGGGAAGACCTTCGAGAGCGTCAACCCCTACACGGGCAGGGCGTGGGCGACGGTGCCGGAGGCGGATGACGACGACGTGGACCAGGCCGTGAGAGCCGCCCGCGCAGCCTTCGACGAGGGGCCGTGGGGAAAAATGACCGGCACCGAGCGCGCCCGCCTGATGCGCCGCCTCGCTGATCTGCTAGCCGAGAACGCGCAGGAGATCGCCGCCATCGAGAGCACCGATAACGGAAAGCTCCTGCGGGAGATGGGCGGCCAGCTAAAGGCTCTGCCGGAGTGGTACTACTACTTCGCCGGGGCAGCGGACAAGGTCCAGGGCGAGACCATCCCCTCCGATAAGCCCAACTTTTTCGTCTACACCCGGCGCGAGCCGATAGGCGTCGTGGGGGCCATAACACCGTGGAACTCGCCGCTACTCTTGCTCACCTTCAAGCTCGCGCCCGCCCTCGCCGCTGGCTGCACCTTCGTGGTCAAGACGGCGGAGCAGACACCGGCCTCCACCCTGGAGTTCGCCCGGCTATTCGATGAGGCGGGCTTCCCGCCAGGGGTCTTCAACGTCGTAACGGGCTATGGTCCGACCACGGGCCGGGCTCTGGTGCGTAACCCTGGCGTTGACAAGGTGGCATTCACTGGCTCGACGGAGACCGGCAAGCAGGTGATGAAGGACGCGGCGGATCACCTCGCAAAGGTTACGCTGGAGCTCGGAGGCAAGTCGCCCCAGATCGTCTTCGACGACGCCGACCCGGAGGCCGTCGCCAACGGGGTCGTCTCCGGCATCTTCGCGGCCACCGGCCAGACGTGCATCGCCGGTTCCCGCCTCTTCGTCCAGAAGGGGCTCCACGACGAGCTTGTCGAGAGGCTGGCCGAGAAGGCCGCCTCCATAAAGCTAGGCGATCCTCTGGAGATGGAGACGGAGATGGGGCCCGTGGCTTTCAGGGAGCAGCTCGAGAAGGTACAGGGCTACATCGAAACCGGCACGCGGGAAGGCGCCGAGCTGGTGCGCGGCGGCAAGAGGCCGGACGCCCCCGCCCTGCGGGATGGCTTCTTCATGGAGCCGACCATACTCGCGGGCGTGACCAACGACATGACGGTGGCGCGGGAGGAGATCTTCGGACCTGTGCTCTCTGTCATACCCGCTGAGAGTGAGGAGGAGGTCGTCCGTCAGGCCAACGATACGCCGTACGGTCTCGCCGCCGGCGTGTGGACAAAGGACATCCAGCGGGCCCACCGCGTCGCCCACGCTCTGCGCGCCGGCACCATCTGGGTCAACTCCTACCGCACCCTCTCGTTCAACGCGCCCTTCGGCGGCTACAAGCAGAGCGGCATCGGCCGGGAGAACGGCCTGGAATCCGTGAACGAGTACACCCAGACCAAGACCGTCTGGATCGAGCTCTCCGGCGAGACCCGCGATCCCTTCACGTTGGGCTAACGCAAGCATGATGAACGCCGAAGCGTTGAGTGGCGCGGGGGACCTCGCGAGGCGGGATAGGCCACTGGAGGGACTTCGCGTTCTCGAACTCGGGTCCCTTATAGCGGGACCGTTTGCTACCAGGATCATGGCCGAGTTCGGGGCCGAGGTGATAAAGGTCGAGCGTCCGGGCATCGGGGACCCCTTGAGGACCTGGCGGTACGTGGATCCCCGCACGAAAACCTCCCTCTGGTGGGCGCTCCAGTCGCGCAACAAGAAGCTCGTCACGCTCAACGTGGGTCATCCGGAGGGACTCGATATAGCGAAACGCCTGGCCGCCGAGACCGATATCGTGGTCGAGAACTTCAAGCCTGGCACCCTGGAGAAGCTAGGGCTCGGATGGGACGTTTTGCACGAGCTGAACCCCCGGCTCATCCTGGTGCGCGTCTCGGGCTACGGGCAGACGGGGCCTTACAAGGACAGGCCCGGTTTCGCCAACATCGGAGAGGCGATGGGTGGCATTCGCTACGTCACCGGCGAGCCGGGCAGGGCCCCGGTGAGGAGCGGCATCAGCCTCGGTGACTCGCTCGCCTCGCTCTACGCCGTGATCGGAGCATTGATGGCGGTACACGCTCGAGACGTGCGGGGCACGGGCGAGGGGCAGGTCGTTGACGTGGCGCTCTACGAGGCGGTCTTCAACCTCATGGAGTCAATGGTCCCCGAGTTCGACGTGGCGGGGATCGTGCGCGAACGGACCGGCAGCTCGCTCCCCGGCATCACCCCGAGCAACACCTACTGCGCGAAGGACGGCTCTTACGTCGCCATCGGTGGCAACAGCGACGCCATCTTCAAGCGGCTCATGCGGGCCATCGGGCGTCCTGAGCTGGGCGATGATCCACGCTACGCGACCAACGCGGATCGCACCGAACACGCCGACGAACTCGACTCCCTAATCGAAAACTGGGTCGAGGGGCGTCCGACCGGGGAGATCATGCGAATCCTATTTGATTAGGATTTTGCGTTAGGCTCGATCTACACGGTAGAAGACATCGTAAAGGACGAGCAGTACGAAGCCCGCGACATGCTTATGGACGCAGATATCGAAGGCGTTGGGTCCGTCAAGATGCCGGGCCTGGTCCCGAAGCTCTCCGCGACGCCCGGCGCGGTCGAGTGGCACGGCGGCACATTGGGGTCGCACAACGAGGATGTGTACGGCGGGCTGCTTGGGCTCTCCACCGAGGAGATCGGGCGTCTAGCCGAGGAGGGGGCGATCTAATGGTCCCGCCGACGTTTTTCGAGATCGTCGAGGCCGGTGCGTTCGCTCGCTCGCGCTCCGCGCCTCTATCCCGCTATCGCGGTCCATCTTCCGCCGCGGCAAGGGATGGACGATATGACACCCTCTTCTAGCCAGCAAGAAGAAGAGCATAGGAGGACACCATGAGCGACGCATTGGTCGTGCTACACACTACGATTGCCATAATCGCAATAGTATTGCTGATTTTGGTGATCCAGGTAGATCCGGTGATCTCCCTGGTGATCGGCGCGGTCTATCTGGGCCTTGCGGCGGGACTGGGGTTCGCGGACACGATAGGAACTCTGACGCAGGGCTTTGGCGACATAATGGCCGAAGTAGGCTTGCTCATCGGCTTCGGCGTCCTTCTGGGCTCGCTCCTGCTCGCCATGGGAGCGCTCCAGAAACTGGTCGAGGTGCTGCTTAGAATCTTCGGTCCACAGAAGCTGCCCTATGCGTTC
>JACDGB010000293.1 GCA_013815485.1 Rubrobacter sp. | reverse complement strand
GCGTCTTTACTAAATGCGAGGAGTGTGGGCAGCCGATCTACGAGCGGGACCTCCGGGCGCGCTTCAACGTCTGCCCGAACTGCGAGCATCACTACCCGCTCTCCGCTCCGGAGCGCGTGCGTTTACTGGTGGACAGTGGCACTTTCGAGGAGGTCGGAGCGGGCGTGGCGGCGGGTGACCCTCTTGGCTTCGAGGGGTACGCCGAGCGGCTAGAGAAGGCTCGCAAGAAGACTGGGCTCGACGACGCCGTCGTGAGCGGGGTCGGTAGGATCGGGGGCCGACCGGCTGCGTTCGCGGCGATGGACTTCCGCTTCATCGGGGGTTCGATGGGGAGCGTGGTCGGGGAGAAGGTGGCGCTTACGATAGAGACGGCGCGGGACGGGGATATTCCGCTCGTTATCGTGGCCGCATCCGGCGGGGCGAGGATGTTCGAGGGCGTCTATTCCTTGATGCAGATGGCGAAGACGAGCGTCGCGCTCGCGCGCTTCGAGGAAGGCTCGCAGCCCTTCGTATCCGTGCTCACGGACCCGACTTTTGGGGGGGTGACCGCTTCTTTTGCGACGGCGGCGGATGTGATCCTGGCAGAGCCCGGCGCCCGCATAGGTTTCGCCGGTCGCCGAGTCATAGAAGACACGACCAAAGAGAGATTGCCCGAAGGCTTCCAGACGGCGGAGTTCCAGCGGGAGCACGGGATGGTGGACCGCATCGTGCATCGGCTGGCCCTCAAGTCGGACATCGAGCGTCTGCTTGGGTTCGTCGCGTGATCCTGGACTTCGAGAGGCCAGTCAAGGAACTCGAAGGACGCATCGCCGAGATCCGGCGTCTCGCGGGCGAGAGTGGGGAACTGAAGGCGGAGATCTCCCGCCTCGAAGATGCCCTTCAAGCCGCCAAGCTGCGCATCTACCTGAACCTCACGCCATACCAGCGGGTGCAGGTCGCCCGTCACCCCGAGCGCCCGAACTTCCGCGCCTACCGCGACGCTTTGACCGACGATTTCTACGAACTATCCGGCGACCGGCTGCACGGGGACGACCCGGCGGTGCAGGGTGGGTTCGCCAGGATCGGGGGCCGCAACGTCGTCCTCCTCGGCCACGACAAGGGCACCGACGTGCGGAGCCGGGTGAGCGGCAATTTCGGCATGGCTCACCCTGAAGGCTACCGCAAGGTGAAGCGGTTCTACGAGCTCGCCGGACGCTTCGAGCTACCGATAGTCGCGCTCGTGGACACGCCTGGTGCCTTCGCCGGGCGCGAGGCCGAGGAGCGGGGACAGGCGTGGGCCATCTCCAGCGACCTCATGGCCTTGGACCGCGCCCCTGTGCCGGTCGTCTCCGTGGTTATCGGGGAGGGTGGCTCCGGAGGCGCACTCGCCATGTGTACCGCCGATTACGTGGGAATGCTGGAGAACTCATATCTATCCGTCATAGCCCCCGAAGCCTGCGCCTCCATAATCTTCCGGGACGCGAGCCGGGCCGCCGAAGCCGCCGAAGCCATGAAGCTCACCGCCCGCGACCTGAAGCAACACGAGATCATTGACGAAGTCCTCCCCGAGCCTCTGGGCGGCGCCCACAACGACCCCGACGCTGCCGTGGATGCCGTGGGCGAAGCCCTGGAGCGAGTGCTGTCGGGATTGGGCAACGTCGAGCCGAAAGCTTTACTTCAGGCCCGCTACGAACGCTATCGCCGCATGGGCAACCACGCTGGCGGCGCCTGAAGCTTCTTACTTTTCGAGGAAATTCAGTAGTTCCCGAACCGTCTCCTCCGGTCTCTCCTCGGCCAGGAAGTGTCCGGCGTCAATGGGTTTGCCCCGCACGTCACGAGCGTAGGGACGCCAGACTTCCGGCACGTCGTAGAGACGCTCCATCACGCCGGTTCCGCCCCAGAGTAGCAACAGAGGACATTCGATCTCGTTACTTTCGGCGTCGGCTTCGTCGTGTTCGAGGTCTATCGAAGCGGCGGCGCGGTAGTCTTCGCAGCTCGCGTAGATCGTGGCCGGGTTTCGGAAGCATCGCTCGTACTCGGCGAGGGCCTCGGGGGCAAATGTGTCGAGGGCCGTGCCCCAGCCGCCGAGTTTCTTGTGGAGGTAGTAGATGGGGTTGCCCCCGATCAGGGCTTCCGGCAGATCATACGGTTGGATCAGGAAGTACCAATGATAGTAGGCTGTGGCAAGCTCTTTGTCCGTCCTGGCGAAGACCTCCCGAGTCGGGATGATATCAAGCAGCGCCAGCCGTTCGATCCGCTCCGAATGGTCCAGCGCCATCCGGTGCGCGACCCGCCCTCCCCGGTCATGCCCGGCGACGGAGAAGGACTCGAAGCCGAGATGTTCCATGACCTCCACCATGTCCCCGGCCATCGCTCGCTTGGAATAGGCGACATGGTCCTCGCCTCCGCGTGGCTTGGAGCTGTCACCGTAGCCACGCAAATCCGCGGCCACCACGGTGAACCGTTCGGTCAGAAGGGGGGCGACAGCGTGCCACATCGCGTGGGTCTGCGGGTAGCCGTGAAGCAGCAAGACCGGCGGTCCATCGCCGCCGCGGACCACGTTTATCTCCGCCTCGCTGGTGCGTACCCGCTCGCGCTCGAAACCCTCGAACATTTGGTATCTCCCGTCTACCCGAAGAAAGTGCGGAGGTCCTGGTACAAATTGTCGGGGACGGTCTTGGTCTCGTCGGTTGCTTCGGCGAGGTCCACGGTTACGATGTCGTTGCCGCGCAGGGCGACCATCCGGCCCCACTCGCCGTTCTTGACGGCTTCGGCGGCGCGCAGGCCGTAGCGGGTGGAGAGGATGCGGTCGTTGGCCGTCGGGGTTCCGCCGCGCTGGAGGTGGCCGAGGACGACGTGGCGGGTGTCAATGCCGGTGCGCTCTTTGATCTCCGCCGCCAGCCCCTCCGCGACGCCCCCGAGCCGGACGTGGCCGAACTCGTCCTTCTCGGCGTTCTGGGTCACGAAGTCCGATGCGAAGGTCACGCCCTCCGAGACGGCGATGAGGCCCCACTTATCTCCGTTGGCGGCGCGTTGTTTGAAGATCTCGGTGATCTCGTCGAGGTCAGGTTCCACTTCGGGGATCAGGGTGACGTTGGCGGCTGAGGCGAGGCCGGCGGCCCAGGTGATCCAACCCGCGTGCCGCCCCATGACCTCGACAACGATGATCCGCTCGTGGCTCTTGGCCGTGGTCCTGAGCCTGTCTATGGCGTCCGTTGCGATGGAGACGGCCGTGTCGAACCCGAACGTCGTGTCCGTCGCCGAGAGGTCGTTGTCTATGGTCTTGGGACACCCGATTATTTGAGTCCCGAAGTCCTCGTGCAGCCTCTTCGCCACGCCCAAAGTGTCGTCGCCGCCGATGGCTACGAGGGCGTCCACGCCGAACTCCTCCATCTGCTCGACGACTTTCTCGGGGTCGCCTTCGTTCTTGTATGGGTTGGTGCGGGAGGAGCCGAGGATGGTTCCGCCTTCCTGGAGGATGTAGCGCACGTCTTCCAGGCCGAGGGGCATCACGGTGTCTGGTTCCGGATCGAGGAGAGCTTTCCAGCCGCGTTTGAGGCCGACGACCTCGTAGCCGTAGTCCTCGATACACTTCATGGCGACCGCTCGGATCACGCCGTTCAGCCCCGGCGCATCTCCGCCTCCGGTGAGCATCCCGACCCTGCGTACCT
>JACDGB010000292.1 GCA_013815485.1 Rubrobacter sp. | reverse complement strand
GTCAGCTTCACGGAGATGCCGGAGTTCAGGCCATGCTCGTCGAGGGCCGCCAATACCTCCTCGTACTGGCGCAGTTTGTCCGCGGCATCGGCTTTGCTTTCGGTACTCTCGCCGAGTACGTCCACCGTGGCGGCGCAGCCCTCGCGGTTCAGGTCGCGGATGGTTTGGATCATCTCCCCCATCCGCTCCCCGGCGATGTAGCGGCTGGAGATCCTCTTCACGATAGGCCGCGGTATGACGGCCACGGACTCCGCTATTGCTCTGTCCAGAATCCCCATGCTCTAAAACCCCGCTCCACGGTTGACTCCTGATTTCATTGCACCCGGATTTTACAGTAGAAGAGCAGTTCGGGGCTTTGGTGTACGATGGATATTCGAGCAGATAAACGGAGATTCGAGGAGGCAAGAAAATGCACACCACCGGGGAGAAAATCACACCGGCCACTCGTACCGTCACCTCCATCGTGGGCGGCCAAACTCTGGAAGACGCGCCGGGCGGGCGAACGCAGTCCACCAACCCCGCGCATACGGATGAGGTGGTCGCCGAGGTCCGTCTCGGGGACGCGGGGACTTTTGTTGAGGCGTGCCGGGCGGCATGGGAAACCCAAAAAGGTTGGGCGGCGACGCCGGCCCCAATTCGGGCGCGGGTGGTGAAGCAGATCGGCTGGCTCGTCGAGAACAACAAGGAGGCTCTCTCCCGGCTGGTGACGCGCGAGATCGGCAAGCCATACACGGAATCGCTAGGCGAGGTGCAGGAGATCATAGACACCTGCGACTTCTTCACCGGCGAGGGACGCCGCCTCTACGGACAGACCATCCCCTCCGAGATGCCGGACAAGCAACTCTTCACCTTCCGCGTTCCAGTCGGCGTGGCCGCCATCATCACCGCCGGAAACTTCCCCGTCGCCGTCCCCTCCTGGTACATGGTCCCCGCTCTCCTCTGCGGCAACGCCATCGTCTGGAAACCCGCCGAATATTCTCCCGCCATCGCCGACGCCCTGGCGCAACTCTTCATCAATGGTGGCCTCCCTGACGGAGTGCTCAACATCGTTCAGGCCGAAGGCCGCATCGCCTTCGATGGACTCGAAAAAGCCCTGGATGAAGGACTGGTTGATAAGGTCGGCTTCACGGGGTCTTCTGAGGTTGGGCGGGAGATCGGGGCTCTGTGCGGGCGACATCTCCAGAACCCGTGTCTGGAACTCGGCGGCAAGAACCCGCTCGTCGTCATGCCCGACGCCGACCTCGACCTCGCGGCGGAAGGCGCTCTCTTCTCCGGCTTCGGGACTGCGGGACAACGCTGCACCTCGCTCGGGACCGTGATCGTCCACGGATCCATCCACGATGAATTCCTCTCGAAGCTAGTACAGTCCGTCGAGGAAGCGAAGATCGGAGACCCGACGGAGGACGTTCTCTACGGACCCATGATCCACGAGCGGTTCCACGAGCGTTTCATCGGCTGGCTCGGCCTGATAAAAGAGCATCACACCGTCCACGGTTCCACGGGAACGGGCCGGATCACGAACGATAACCCGCGCAAGAACTTCGTCGGCGACCCGGAAGCCGGGCTGTACTGTCACCCGTCCATCGTTGACGGCGTGACGATGGAAGATGAGATCTACGGCACCGAGACCTTCGGCCCCATCATCGGGGTGGCGAAGTTCTCGGACTTCGACGAGGCGGTCGAGTTATCCAACGGCCACGGCTACGGTCTGTCGGCGGCGATCTACACTCGCGACGCCACGAACGCCCTGCGCTTCCGGGAAAGGAATACCGCCGGGATGCTCTCCGTCAACAACTCCACGAGCGGCGCCGAGGCGCATCTGCCGTTCGGGGGCAATGGGAAGTCCGGCAACGGCGGACGGCTCTCCGGCATATGGGTCCTCGACCAGTTCACCCGCTGGCAGGCGATGAACTGGGACTACGCTGGCAAACTTCAGAAGGCTCAGATGGACATAGCCGAGACCCCCGCCGACCTCGACTTCCGGCTGCCGGAGTAGCGGGTTCACCACATTCACCATCATCACCGGGCAATGTTAGACTCCGGCCATGAAACGCGCCACCGTAACATTGCCCGACGATCTCAACGGGTTGCTAGAGACTTACCGGCGGACTCAGGAGGTGCCGTCGGCCCTGACCTCGATTGTTCAGGCGGCCCTTCGAGAGTATCTAGCGAGGCGAGGTTTCCCGTCAGACCATGCTTTCCAACCGTTCCGGATCACCCCCGCCACGGAGGATAGCGGCGCGAGCGACGTCAGCGTCAACCACGATAAGTATTTCGCAGAGTCCGCCGACTCGTGAGAAGCGCGGTGCTGGCCGACACTGGTCCGCTTTATGCTGCGCTCGACCCACGCGACGACAAGTTCGAGCAAGCCAGGGAAGACGCGAGCCGTCTGAACTCGGAGAGGTTGTCCGTGGCGGTGCCCTTCCCTATCCTGTGCGAGAGTTACTCGATGGTTCTGTACAGGCTGGGTGCAAAACGGGCGCAAGCCTGGTTGGGAGAGGTTGGAGACCAGGCTTCGCTGGTCAATCCTACTCCCCAGGATTACGAGGCGGCTGCGGATCTGATGTCAGGTTACCCGGATCAGCGGTTGAGCCTGTTCGATGCGGTTACCGCGATACTGAGCAACCGTCTGATGCTGCCAGTGTGGACCTACGATCACCACTTCGATGTCATGCGGGTCGAGGTTTGGCGGAGCGAAAGATGACCTACGACGTCATAGTCGCCGGTCTCGGCGGGATGGGGAGCGCCGCAGCATATCACCTCTCCGCCCGCAGGCAGCGCGTGCTCGGGCTGGAGCGGTTCGGGCCGGCGCATGACAAGGGCTCCAGCCACGGCGGGTCCAGGATCATCCGCCAGGCGTATTTCGAGGACCCTTCCTACGTGCCGCTCGTAATGCGGGCATACGAACTGTGGGAAGAACTGGAACGCGAAACAGGCCGCGACCTGATGACGATAACGGGCGGCCTGATGATGGGTCCCGAGGACTCGCGCACCGTCTCTGGCAGCATCGAAAGCGCCAGAGCCTGGGACCTGGATTATCAAGTTCTGGATGCGAAGGAGATCAAAACCCGCTTCCCGGTCTTCGAGCCCGGCGAGGACACGGTGGCGCTCTACGAAGGGAAAACAGGCTTCGTGCGCCCAGAGATGAGCGTCGCCGCGCACCTAGATGCGGCGAAGGCGAAAGGCGCGGAGTTGCATTTCGAGGATCCGGTCGCCTCCTGGGAAGCGCACGCATCAGGCGAGGGCGTGCGAGTCACTACGGAGAGAGGCGTTTATGAGGCGGGGCGGCTCGTAGTATCGCCTGGCGCGTGGGCGCCTGAGTTGCTCTCCACTCTGAACTTGCCGCTTGAGGTTCAGCGGCTCGTGCAGTTCTGGTTCATGCCGGATGGTGGCGTGGCGCCGTTCGAGGCCGGGCGGACGCCGATCTGGATCCGGGAGGCCGAAGACGGCGTGCAATTCTACGGCCTGCCAGCCCATGACGATCCGCAAGATGGCGTCAAGGTCGCCTTCTTCCGCGTCGGCCCGGCATGCGCCCCCGAGACCATTGACCGAACCGTGCGCGAAGAAGAAGTAGAGCACATACGAAGCTATCTCAGGGATCACGTCCCCGCCCTTGACGGGAAATTCTTGCGGGCGAAGACCTGCATGTATCCGAA
>JACDGB010000291.1 GCA_013815485.1 Rubrobacter sp. | reverse complement strand
GGCGGGTAGGCGAGAGCAGCTTCTCCGTAGGACATGATCAGTGCCTGGTGTGCCGCCACCCAGCGATAGGCGAGGTAGAAGCCCACGACTATGGCGACGAGAAGGGCCAACAGGAGTGTAGCCCTCCCCAGCCATCGCTCTACCAGGCCCAGGCTGCTGCCCAGGAAGTAGCCGACCAACACCGCCGCCGTCGCCCAGACGACACCGCCAAGGGCATTATAGAAAAGGAAGGTCCTCCAGTGCATCCGGCTGATACCGGCCACCAGCGCACCGAACACGCGGAAGCCGGCGAAAAACCGGGCGAGGAAGACAGCCTTCCCCCCGTGGCGGGCGAAGAAAGCTTCAGCGCGGTCCAGTCGCTCGGGAGTGATCCGGACGTAGCGGCCCCACCGGAGGACGAACGATCTTCCCCCTTTCCGGCCCGCCCAGTAGCCGATCTGGTCGCCTGCCACGGCCCCGAGGATCCCAAACAACGCGGCATCCTCCACGTCGAGGTGTCCCTGCTGCGCTAGCAGGCCGGAGGCTAGAAGGATGGTCTCGCCAGGCAACGGTACGCCCATGCTCTCCAGCAGCACCCCGAAGAAGACGACTAGGTAGCCGTAGTGTTCGATGAGGGAAAGGATCCACTCCACAGCCGCTGAGTATATCGCTGATCTAACGCCTGGCGTCTTATCCACCCTGTTGCCTGGAAGGGACATTCCGGGAAGTTTGTATTCAAACTTCTGCATACCAGGTACCGAAGGAGCGCCGAACCGTCACTGGCTCCGGCACAACGTTTTGTGGCGCCGTGCAGAGGTCCGCCCTGGCGAATACGCGAGGCTGAGAACCTCTCTGCTACCGAAGAACGCTCCGTGCTGTTTCTTCCAGCTTCAGCCCTTTCTGCAAGCGCCCGAAACCTTTGGACCTGCTCCGGATGGTTGTGCCCCTTCGGTCACCACGCTATCGGACGGCGATCCCGGAAGAAGCCGCCGGTGGGGCCGTTATTCGGAAGCGTCGCGGCCCACACGAGAGCATCGGCGCCGTCCTCGACGGGACGCGGCGCGCCGGAACTGCCCATATCAGTTTGGACCCAGCCGGGGCAGATGGAGTTGACCAGGATGCCGCTGCCCCGAAGCTCGGAGGAGAGGATGCGCGTGAGGGCGTTGAGCGCGGTCTTGGAGACGCGGTAGCCGGGGGAACCGCCGCCCATGTCCTCAAGGGCGCCCATGCCGCTTGAGACGTTGACTATGCGTCCGTACCCGCCTCGCTGCATCAGTGGGATCGCCACCTCGCACAGCCGCCACGCCCCGAGGAAGTTGGCCTCAATTGCCTCGCGCACCCGGTCGAGGTCGGCTTTCACTCCACGCTGTCCGTCGTCGTTGGCGATGCCGGCGTTGTTCACCAGCACGTCGAGCCGCCCGAACTCATCTTCGAGGAACGCGGCCATGCGGTCCACGCTCCCCGCGTCGGCCACGTCGAGTTGATGGGCGATCACGCTGCCTTCCAAACCTTCCGCGGCGGCGCGGCCCTTCTCCTCATCGCGGGAGCCCATGACGACCTTGATGTCTCTTTCGGCGAGTTGGCGGCAGATCTCCAGCCCTATTCCCCGGTTCCCCCCACTCACCAGCGCGACCCGTCCATTCTCCATGACAACCTCCCAATCTTCGAAGACTATTGCCGGAAAATACTACATGCCCAGAGCCGCGAACGCCGCTGCGACCGCCTCCTCCGGCGAAGCAGCGACGGTCACATGTTCTCCGAGATCCCAACTTCCGAGGGCGACTACCGGACGCCCTACTTTCAGGGCAAGTCCGATCTCCGAAAGCGTCCCGTACTCGCCGCCGATGGCGACCATCACGTCCCCCGAACACGCCACCGCCAGGTTTCTCGCCTGCCCCACGCCGGTGGACATGGAGTACGTGAGATACCGATTCGCCCGCTCCCGGTCCTCGTCCGGCAAGATGCCGATAGCCACGCCACCAGCCTCCGTCGCGCCTCGGGCCGCGGCCTCCATCACGCCACCCAATCCGCCGCAGACGACGATGCCGTCCCGCTCGGCGATGAGCCGCCCGACCTCGCGGGCTTGCTCGTACAGTTCACCGTTCGCTGTGCCGGAGCCGACGATGGAAATGTACGGAGGTACTTTCAGAGCGTCGGATAGCGGCTGATCTGGCCGAGCAGATAGCGGAGGAAGGCGACGGCTCCATCTTTGCTCAATGGCTCGTTCCAGTTGCCGCATTTTGGGGATTGGATGCACGCCGGACAACCGCGCTCGCATGGGCAGCGGGTGATGACGCCCAACGTGTCGCGGGCGAGGGCTTCGAATTCATCGTAGCCGCGGCGGGAGATGCCGACGCCGCCGGGGTAGCCGTCGTAGACGAAGACGGTTGGGAGGCGGTCCTGGCGGTGGGCTGGGGTGGAGAGGCCGCCGATATCTGCCCGGTCGCACATGGCGAAGAGGGGCAGAAGCCCGATCAGGCCGTGCTCACCGGCGTGCAATGCGCCCCCGAAACTCTCGAAGCTCGGACGCTCGCCCTTCGGGAACGGAGGAAGCTGTATCCACAAAGCCTGCGTCTCCAGCATCACATCAGGCAAATCCAGCGGGAACACCCCGATCTCACGGTCGTCCGCAACCTGCACTTTCTTGTAGTACGTCACCGAATCAGTCGTCCGCACCCGCCCCCAGTGAAGCGTCGCGCCGTTCGCCAGGGGGCGGTCTGTGATCTCCTCCAATATCTCCACGTCCGTCTCGACACGGGGCCTCGTGTAGTAGCGGTTCTCGACGCGACGCGCAGATGCGCGGTGAGCCAATAAATCCAGATTCTCTACCTCGAAGGCCGTACCACGATGCAGATAGGTCGCGCCGGGGTGGAGTTCGCTCGGGGCGCGAGAGGCTTCGACCGTGCCGATCAACTCCCCGTCCGCATCCGCGATGAGCACTGTCTCAGAAGACGCCGACCGCAGCGAGATGTCCCGCGCCGGACTCCCTCCACCGACGTAGACCAACCGATTCCCACTCGCGGCCAGCGCCCTGGTGTTCATCATCTCCTGCGCCACGCTCCGGTACGCCGGCCCGAAGTATTCCTCATCGCTGGCGTCGAGCGGGGCCTCGTGGGCGGCGGCCAGCAGGTGCGGGCCGAGGATGTACGGGTTCTCCATCGTCACCCGCGCCGCCTCGACCCGGCGGCCCAGCACCCGCTTCGGGTTCTCGTACAGGAATTGATCTAGAGAGTCGCGGCCTGGGATGTACACGGCGAGCGAGGGATCGTTGCCACGTCCGGCCCTCCCCCACTGCTGCCAGATGGAGGCGACGCTACCAGGATAGCCGCAGCACACCACGGCATCGAGGGCGCCAACATCCACCCCGAGTTCCAGGGCGTTGGTCGAGACCACGCCGAGAAGGTCGCCGCTGAAGAGTCGAGTCTCGATCTCCCGCCTCTCCTTGATCGTGTATCCGGCCCGGTAAGGCGAGATGCGCCGGGCCAGGTCAATCCCCACACGGTCGGCGGCGTAGCGGTAGATCAACTCCGCCGCCTTCCGCGACCGGGCGAACGCGATGGTCCTGACGCCCCGCGAGACGAGGTCAGCAAACACGAGCGCGCCCTCGGTCAGCAAACTCCGGCGCTCGCCCTTCTCCTTGTCCAGCAACGGCGGATTCCTGAAGACCACGCGACGCGCCCCGGAGGATGCGCCATCCTCATCCACGAGCGAGA
>JACDGB010000290.1 GCA_013815485.1 Rubrobacter sp. | reverse complement strand
AAGGGTTGTCGGGACGGCCCGGAAAGACCTTGAGCGCCGGGTCGCGCTGCTGATAATAGAGCAAGTTCGGAACCGGCGACTCCAGCGGCTCATAATGCACCGGCAACGGCCCATCTTTCAAACCCACCGGCGCGAACAGCCAGCCCTGCCCGTCCCCGTTCATAATAAACGGCCCATCTCCAGGCAGCGCGTCCACGCCCTTCGCGTCCGGCTCCGGACGATAGGAAGGCGGCTTCTCGGCCTGGAAGTCTGGCACGTCATGGCCGGTCCACTTCTCCTGTTCCTCATCCCACCAGATGAATTTCTTGCGCTCGGACCAGGGTTTTCCATCCGGGTCAGCGGAGGCGCGGTTGTAGAGGATGCGGCGGTTGGCGGGCCACGCCCAGCCCCATTCGGAGGCGACGAGGTCTTGCTCGTTGGCGGGCTTGCGGTCGCGGGAGTGGTTGATACCACCGGCGTAGGCGCCGGAGTAGATCCAACCCCCGCACGCCGTCGAGCCATCATCCTTCAAATCAGTAAAACCGTCTACCGGCTCGCCCGTCTCCACCGTGTAGCCGCTGATCTCCTTGAGGATGCTCTCGATGTGCGGCTCCTCGCGCTCGCCCTCCACCGGATAGTCCCACGTAAGAGCCTGAATGAGAGCATCACGCGGCTCGTCGGAGTCTTCGTACATCTCCTTGATCCTGTGCCCGAGGTGGTAGACGAACCAGGCATCGCTGCGGGCATCGCCCGGCGGCTCGACGGCCTTGTCGTGCCACTGGAGCATCCGCTGGGTCTGGGTGAAGGAGCCGTCCTTCTCGGCCACAAGCCCGGATGGCATGAGGAAGACCTCGGTTCCGCAATCCTCGGGGGCCACGCCGTCCAGCTTCCAGACTCCCACCGTCTCGATCTCGTACGCATCGAGGACCACGAGCCAGTCCAGGCTCCTCAAGGCATTGCGCGCCAGCTTCGCGTGCGGCCCGCCAACAGCGAGGTTCTGCCCGAAGACGAAGCTGCCCTTCACCTCGCCGTCTTTCATGTCGAGCAACGTCGGGTAATAGGAATGGTCCCCCGAAATCCTCGGGAAGTGGTCGAAGATTCGTCCTTCCTCCGGGTCGAACGCGGCTCCGTACCAGGCTTTCATGAGGCTCGCGGCGTACTTGGGGAGGTTGCTCCACCAGCCGGTTTCGGCGGTCTCGGTCTCGATGTAATCGCGCCATGTGTCGTGGCCCTTCTCCACGTCTGGCATCGGGATGTAGCCTGGCAGGATGTCGTAGAGCGTGGCGATATCGGTGGAACCCTGGATCGTCGCGTGCCCCCGCAGCGCCATGATGCCGCCCCCAGGACGCCCGATGTTCCCGAGCAAAAGCTGGAGGATCGCCGCCGTACGAATAACCTGTACGCCCTTCGAGTGCTGAGTCCAGCCGACCGCGTAGCAGAGCGCCGTCGTCTTCTCGCGCCCGGAGTTCTCGCAGATCGTCTTCGCCACCTCGAGGAACGCCTCTTTCGGAGTGCCGCAGACTTTCTCGACCATCTCCGGGGTGTAGCGGGAGAAGTGGCGTTTGAGGACCTGGAAGACGCAGCGCGGATGCTGAAGCGTCAGGTCGTTCGGGCGCGGGCTGCCCGCGTGCTCCCCTCCACCAGGGGCGCCCTGACCGACCTCGCCGACCAGCGAATCCTGGCTGCCGCCGACGGAGGCGTGGTGTAGAGGCTGGCCCTCGTAACGCCAGCTCTCCGCGCTGTATTCTTGCTTCTCTTCATCCCAGCCGGAGAAGATGCCCGTGGGGTCAGCGTCTTCGAAATCCTCAGTGATGAGGGTGGCGGCGTTCGTGTATGCGGTCACGTACTCCTCGAAGTACTGTTCGTTCTCGATCACGTAGTTGATGAGGCCACCCAGGAACGCTATATCCGTGCCGGGACGAATCGGGGCGTAGATGTCGCACATGGCCGAGGTGCGAGTGAAGCGCGGGTCAACGTGGATGAGCTTCGCGCCTCGTTCTTTGGCGATCATGGGGTGGCGGAAGCCGACCGGATGGGCCTCGGCCATGTTGGAACCTTCGATCAGGATGCAGTCAGCGTTCTGCAAGTCCTGGAGGCTGGTGGTCGCGCCGCCCCTGCCGTACGTGATGCCCAGACCGGGCACCGTGGAGGAGTGTCATATGCGGGCCTGGTTGGTAATGCGAGTGAACCCCATCGAATGAAAGAGCTTGGTGATTAGATAATTCTCCTCGTTGTCTATGGCGGCCCCGCCAATAGAGGCGACCGCCTGCGAACGATTGAGCTTCCGTCCCTGCTCGTCCGTCTCCTGCCAGTTCTCATCGCGGGCCTTTTTCACCCTCTCGGAGATCATATCCATAGCCCGCTCCAGAGAAAGCTCCTCCCACTCACCGGAGTACGGACGCCGGTATTTAACCTTCGTCTGGCGGTAAGGTGAGACGTGCAACCCGAATGTCGCCGAGCCTTTCGGACACAAAGTTCCGGCGTTTATGGGACTGTCGGGGTTGCCCTCGATGTCTATGATACGTCCGTCGCGGTGATAGACGAGCGTGGAGCAGCCCACCGCGCAGTACGGGCATACGCTCGTCGTCTTCTTCACGCCGGGTTCGCTTATGCGGGACTTCAGGTCGCGGGTCGCCGGGCTTACGGAGTTCTCGACCGTCGTCCCGACGTGGCTGCGGACCTTCTCCCACAACCGTCCGGGCTTCAACAGAGCCATCGGCTCACCCCTTCCTCGTGTCATTGGGCGGCAACTATTTATCCACCAGCTCAAGGTACAGAATACTCAATACCGCATCGTGGATCATAGACGATTATGTGCAATAGTCCGGCGGCGGGGAATAATCCCGATTACAGCAGGCGGCGGTTCTCGCGGAAAGGCGGCATGATGAAGGTATTGTTGCTCGGTCCTCTGGGATCTGGAAAAAGCACCCAGGCCCAGCAATTGTCGAGGGCGCTCTCCTATTTTCAGGTCTCGACGGGGAATTTGATCCGGGCCCACATCCAGTCGGATACCGAACTAGGGCGCAGCATCAAGGACTGCAACGACCGGGGCGAGTTGGTGCCGGACGATGTGATCCTGAGAATAACGCTGCCCAACCTGGAGCCAGCCGGGCGTTGGATCCTCGACGGTTTCCCTCGCAACGAAGCCCAGGCACAAGCACTGAACGAAGCCTTGAAGAGACGAGGCATCAGCCTGAGCCGGGTCATCGCGCTAGAAGCCCCGGACGGGGAGCTGATCGAACGGATAAAAGGCCGCCGCCAGAGCCTCGCCACCGGCTGGACCTACCACCTCGAGCACGACCCGCCCCCGAAGAAACGCGACGATCTGGACGCCGGGCCGTTCGTGCCCCGTGAAGACGACACAGCGGAGGCTGTCCGAAGGCAACTCGAGATCTACCATCAGGAGGTCGAGCCCCTTAAACAACACTACGAGAAACAGGGAATCCTCACCGTAGTTGACGCCAGGAAACCCATCCCGGAAGTCACGGAGGACATCCTGCAAGCCCTGAGACCCGCCCGTGCGGATTGAGTCTATGGTCTCCAGGAAGACCGTACTCTGGTGTTGCACGGGAAAACTGCCTTTGATATGGTTCGCTGGCGTAACTTATGGTAATATTCTGGGGAGTGGAAGGAGGAAATCGCTGGAAGAAACGCCTGCCCAGCCGGTGGAGGAGAAGCATGCCTTCCGTCGGCTTCATGCAAGACCAGTCTAGCGTAGAGCAACCCTAAGG
>JACDGB010000040.1 GCA_013815485.1 Rubrobacter sp. | reverse complement strand
GGCTTGAAGGAGCTGCCGGGCTGGCGCCGGGCGTCGAGCGCGAGGTTGAAGTCTCCCTCCTGACCGGCGAGCGCCCGGATAGCCCCGCTCTGCGGCTCCACGGAGACCACGGCCGCCGATGGGTCATCGGGAGAATAGAGGACTTGCTCCGTCTTTTCGATGGCCTCCCGCTGCATTCCGGTATCGAGGGTGGTGTGGATCTGCAACCCGCCGCGTTCTAGCGCCTCGGGGCCGAGGTTTTCTTCGACCTCCCGGCGCACCTTCTCGATGAACGGCTCGTATTCGGGATATTGAGGCGGCAGTTCCGGGTCGAACCTCAAGGGCGTTGCGATAGCCTCGCGCATCCGCGAATCGGAGATCATGCGCTGCTCCCGCATCTGGCGAAGGACAGTATCCCGGCTCGCCTCCGCAGTGTCCGAACCCGCGGTCCCAATGCCAGTGTAATAAGTGGATGGGGCGTCGAGGAAGCTTGCGAGGGCGGCGGCCTCGGAGAGGGTGAGGTTTCGGGCGCTCTTGCCGAAATAGCGCCGGGCCGCCATCTCCGCGCCGTAGCCTCCGTTGCCGAAATAGACGGTGTTCAGGTAGGTGGTGAGGATCTCGTCTTTGGAGTGTTCCTGTTCGTAGGCGAAGGCGAGGGCGGCCTGAGTGAAGCGCCGCCAGAAGGAGACTTCGATGCGCTGCGTCTCTGGAATGTACAGATTCTTCATGAGTTGCTCGGTGATCGTGGACCCTCCTTGATGCACTTCCCACGCCCGGAGATCAGCCCACGCCGCCCGTCCGACGCCCTCCGGGTCAAAGCCGAGGTGGTCGTGGAAGCGCCGATCCTCGACGGCGACGACCGCCTGCGGCAGATGATTGCCGAAGTCGTGGGGGGCAAGAGTTTTCCGGCTCTCCAACCCGGCGAACTCGCCGATCTTGTTCCCCTCCGCATCGTAGATGGAGGAGTCCTGGATGAGGTCCGGATATCGGTGGTTGATGCGGTCTTCGTAGTTCTGGATCACATGCAAGTAAAGCCCCGTCGCGAAGACCGGGACGGCGAACAGCATGATCAGGGCGAGGTAGAAGACAGTCCGCAGCGAACGTCCGATCAGACCGATCCGCCGCTTCCTGGCCTTCTTACCTTTCTTACCGGTTTCGAAGAATCTATTCACGTCCCGCTTATCAGTCTACCGCAGCGAGGAAAGCCGGACGGCCATGAATCCCAGCCGGGCCGATGTTACGATGCCAGCATGCCCGAACTAACCTGCACGGCGCGGCGCATCGGAGACTACGAAAGCCGCACCGAAGAATACGAGTTGACTTTCGCAGTAGGCGGAGTGGAGAAGACGCTCGACATAAAGTACCAGGCGGCTCGCGCCTATGAGATCAACGCGGGCCTCGACGCCGCAGTCGAAACCGTCAGGGAGACCATCTCCGCCGCGGACCTCGACGCCCGTCCCACCGACATGACTATCTCCCAGTTCGCCTGGCGGGCGATGCAATCAGTCAAGTACGAGGAGGGCGGCTCGAAAACCAGCCGACTCGAAATGTAGCTGGCGAGCGATGTAGCCTGACCGGCCTCAAGGGCTCTGATTCCCGCAAGAACCGGCTGCACCTCAGCGTCTTGCTTGCGGAATTCACGCCGCCACCGGCGATTCGAGCGCGATCCGCTCGGCGCGGGAGCCGTACTCCCCGGAGAAGAAGGCATCAGGGAGGATCGGGAACACCACCCGGATGTCGTGGCGCGGATACCGGGCCGCTACCAGGTCCACCGCCCGCGAGATGCTCCCCGCCCGGGCCGAGAGCCGCAACGGCGCGCCGCCGATGCCGATGACTTCCACACAAATCTCTATCATCTCGACCACCATTTCTCTCCATTTGGGGAACGTTCGTTACGTTTACGTAAGGCCCGCGTTTTTGGATCTCGGACAGCAGAAGAGCAAAACCATCGCCCCGGATCGAAGCTGGGGCGATGGTTGATTAATCGTCGGCGATTTCGGAACTCTTCCGCTACGGCAGGGGATCGAAGTAGTTGGGGGAGATGGAGGTGAAGAACTTCCTGGGGGAGGTGAACTTCTTCTCGCAATTGCCCGCGAGAACGTCTTTCCTGTCGGCGAGCACCCGGTCGAAACCGCCGCCGCAATCAATCGCGTCGCGTGCGGCGGGGCGGTTGGCGGCCTCGACCGCGTCGTTGTCCGCGCCGGCCAAAATGGAGTCCACGTCGTCCGTCTTCTCACCCCTGGACGGCCCCGCGTACATGTAATCCCTGCCCGCTCCGCCCGTGAGGCCGTCGGAACCTCGACCGCCGCCCACGAAGTCGCTGCCCCGGCCGCCCGCGAGGGCTCTATCTCCGGATTTTGGACCGAACTCGTTGCCGCCGAGCACTGCGTCACGGCCACGTCCGCCGTTCATAGCGTCGGTGCCCTTCAGCCCGAACAGATCGTCGTTGCCCGCCTTGCCGATTATGGC
This sequence comes from Rubrobacter sp., assembly GCA_013815485.1. Classification (GTDB taxonomy): domain Bacteria; phylum Actinomycetota; class Rubrobacteria; order Rubrobacterales; family Rubrobacteraceae; genus JACDGB01. The sequence goes on along the minus strand of JACDGB010000040.1, from coordinate 7,230 downwards.
GTCGGTGCCGTTGGTGCCCTTGAGCGTGTCGTTGCCCGCAGTACCCGTGATCGCGGTCGCCGCCAACGCCACCCCGCCGGCCACAACGAACGCGACCGACATCAACGCCAGCAGTAGAGTTGCTCGCCATCTCATACATACTCCTTTCTCGAGGGATGCTCCCTCCTGTTCTTCAACGAGCGAAGACTACACGCAGAGCGATGTCCAGCGTATCCCCCAAATGTACTATTTCTCGGATTCAGGTCCAGTTGGCCGCTTCCAGCAACTCCTCAAGCGTCACCCGGCCTTCGTAGAGGGCGGTGCCAACTATGACACCGGTGACGCCCACAATGTTGGCGAGCGCCGCCACGTCATCCACGCCCCGCACTCCGCCGCTGGCGATTGTTGGGATGCGACGGGCGACGGCGGCGGTCTCCTCCAGCGCGGCCCCGGAATCCATGCCGTCCCGCGCCACGTCGGTGTAGAGGACCGTGCCCACGCCGTCGTCGGCGAGATCCGACGCGAGATCCAGAACTTCAATACCGCTTGTTCCCAGCCAGCCATGCGTCGCGACGATTCCATCCCTGGCGTCCACGGCGACCACTAATGCTTTCCCTAATTCCTGCAACGCCCTCTGCCGAAGCTCTCTGTTCGTCACCGCGGCGGTCCCCATGACGACCCGTGCCGCCCCCGCCGCCCGCAACGCGCGCAGATCCTCCAGGGCGCGGACGCCGCCCCCGGCTTGAATGGGAATGTTCACGGCGGAGGAGATGGTCCGGATCACCTCCAACTGAACGGGCCTTCCTTCTTTGGCTCCGTCGAGGTCAACGACGTGGATGACCTTCGCGCCGCGCCGTTCCCACTCCCGCGCCCTTCCGACTGGATCCGCGTCGTACTCCTTCTGCCGGTCGAAATCTCCCTGCCGCAGCCGCACGCACCGGCCACCCCGGAGGTCTATGGCCGGATAGACGGTGAAGGAGGAAGGGGCGCTCATCCGCGCTCACGTCCGATCTCCGGTTGCGGCGGAAGACCGTGCTTCGCCCACCACTCCTCGGCGGTGATGCCCATTAGGATGTCATCCCAGAAGCGGCCCCGCGACCAGTGGTTCTCGCGGCGGCGGCCCTCGTGGACGAAGCCGAGTTTCTCGTACATCGCCCGCGCCCGGACGTTGTACTCGAAGAGATCGAGGTTGACCTTGTGGTACCCGAGCACGGCGAATGCATAGTTCAACAAGAGTCCGCTCGCTTCGGCTCCGTATCCCTGGCCGAGGTATCCAGCGCCGATTAAGATGCCAAAGGTGGCGGCGCGGCTTGGCAGGTTCTCGTCGTTATTCAAGGACATTTGACCGATGATCTTGTCTTCCGTCTCGATAACCAGATGCAGACTGCGATCCGTCACGTCGAACTCTCGATCATCGTAGCGTCGCTGCAACTTCGAGAGGCTTTCCGGCACGCCCAGACCACCGTAAAACATGTTGACCTCCGGATCCGAGAATAGACCCCTGTATCGCGGCAGATCGTCACGCTCAAGAGGACGCAGGCGAACACGGGGACCACTGAGGAAGTTGTCGGATTCCCCGTCCAAAATCTCCTTTACGCTCTCGCCCAGGCGAGGAAGTTCTCGTACAACTTCAGTCCTGCTCGGCTGCTCTTTTCGGGGTGAAACTGGACGGCGATGAGGTTGTCCCGTCCGGCCGCGGCGCAGAAGGGGACGCCGTAATCGGAAGTCGAGATCAAATCCTCCGGCGTCCCCGGTTCCGGGTAGTACGAATGCACGAAGTAGAATGCTTCCCCATCGAGCCCATCGAGGACGGGATGCTCCCGCCGCACATCCAGCCTGTTCCATCCCATGTGAGGCACCTTGAGATCCCCGGCCCGGAAACGTCTCACGGTCCCCGGCAAAATTCCGAGCCCCTTCACGCCCGGCGATTCCTCCGATTGCTCGAACAAGACCTGCAAACCCACGCACACCCCGAGAAAGGGCGTGCCGGCCTCGAAGACCTCCCGGCACGCGGCGTCCATCCCGCGCTCTTCCAGCTTTCTCACGCAGTCCCCGAACGCCCCCACGCCAGGCAGCACGACGGCATCGGCTTGCGACACGCGCTCCGGATCTGGGGTCAAATCCACCTTCGCGCCGACCTTCTCCAGCGCGCGCGTCACGGAGAGCGTGTTCCCGGCATCATAGTCAACTACCGCGACGTTTAAGCTGGTCAGCATTTCAGCACCTCAGTATTTCAGCTTTATGGTTGGCTGCTCTTCACTCGGATTGGAGGGCGGAACGAGGATCGAACCCAAAGAATCAGTACCGGAAACGGCCCCGCGATGAAAGTCACGCCCCGAGCAGACTTTTCGCTGACTGCTGACCACTGAGAGCTGATCGCTAATCTATGACTCCCTTCGTGGATGCGCTGCCGGAAGCGCGGGTCGCAATGCCTTCGCGCAGCGCGACGGCGAGTGCCTTGACGCCGGACTCGACCTTGTGATGGGCGTTCTCGCCGTATTGGCAGTTGAGGTGGAGGGTGAAGCGACCGTACTGGGTGAAGGCCCGCAGGAACTCCGGGAAAAGCTCCACGTCGAACGCCCCGATCTTCTCCGGCATCGGCCCGAGGTTGCAGGTGAGATGACTACGCCCGCCGAGGTCCACCACCACCGTGCTGAGAGCCTCTATGAGCGGTGCGCTGGCGTCGGCGAAACGAACTATTCCCGACCGATCTCCGAGTGCCTCGTCGAAGGCGCGCCCGAGTACCAACCCCGCGTCCTCGACGGTGTGATGGTCGTCCACCCAGGTATCCCCCTCGGCCTCGACCACGAGGTCCATGCCGGAGTGATGGGCGAGCAAATGCAGGATGTGGTCGAAGAACCCAACGCCCGTCGAGACCTCGGCGGCGCCTTCGCCATCGAGGTTCAGGCGCACCCTCACGAACGTCTCGCCCGTCTTCCGCTCCGCGTTGCCGATTCGTGCCATTTTTCCCTCCATCAGGTTTTCCGGCGGCGAACCTGGACGCTCTCGGCGTGATTCTCGAAGCCTTCGAGGCGCGCGAGGCGTTCGACGTGGGGCCCGATCTCCTCCAGGGCTTCGGCGGTGAAATGGATGTAGTTGGTGCGGGCGGTGAAGTCGTGGGTGCCGAGAGCCGAGGCCCACGCCGCCGCTCCGCCGGTGGGCAAGGCGTGCGAGGGTCCGGCGGCGTAGTCGCCCAGCGCGACCGGGCTCATGTCTCCGACGGCGACCATGCCAACCTCCCGCAGATCATTCAGAACGGCCTCGTGGTCCTCGGAGATAATGTGGACGTGTTCGGGAGCATAGGCATTGGACAATTCGGCGGCGTGCGCCAGGTCGCGCACCCGCGCCAGCGTGATGAGGTCCGCCGGTTCGCCGGAGAGGAGCGGCTCGACGCTCTCGATCAGTTCCGCGCTCGGAGATAGGAGGATGGCGGAGGCACCGGAGAGATGCTCAGCCTGGGCCATCAAGTCGCGGGCCACGCGCTCGGGGAATGCGCCGGAGTCCGCGATCACGACTACCTCGCTCGGCCCCTGCGGCGCGTCTATCCCAACGGCCCCAAACACCTCCAACTTGGCCGCCGTCACGTAGTCATTGCCAGGCCCCACAACCTTGTTGACAGCAGCGATGCTCTCCGTCCCATAAGCCATCGCCGAGATCACCTGCGCGCCCCCGGCGGCATGGACCTCGTCTATCCCCAGCAGCCCCGCGACGGCGAGGACTGATTCGCTCACGCGCCCATCCCGCCCCGGCGGGGAACAGACGACGATCTCCTCGACGCCCGCCACCATCGCCGGGATAGCGGACATTATCAGCGTGCTCGGATATCCGACGTGTCCACCGGGCACGTAGATCCCGACCCGCCGGATCGGACGTATTCGTTGTCCGACCGTTGCACCTTTGCGAGAGAGTTCCCATGAGCGATCCATCTCCCGCTTGTGAAACAAACGCACGTTCTCGATGGAGACCCGGAAACTTTCCTCCAACTCCGGGGAGAGGGCGACACGGGCAGCTTCTATCTCTGCTCGTGGCACGCGGATAGGATCGGGGCGCACGCCATCGAAACGCTCGGTGTACTCAAGGAGGGCCTCGTCCCCCCGATCCCGCACGTCCTCGACGATACGGCGGGCCGCGTCGCGGATATGGGAGGAGCGAAAGCCGTCGGGCCGCCGGAGTTGATTGACTATCTCCTTCGGGTTCTTATCGCGGGCGTCGAGGTGACGAGGCACGGAAGGCTCCTTCCGGTTGCATGGCGTCGAGGAGGGTGGAAATCTCACGGTTCTTGAGGCGGTAGGCACCGCGGTTGGCGATGACGCGGGCTGTGGAGGTGGAGATGTCATCGAGGATCACCAGGTCGTTTTCGCGCAACGTCGTGCCGGTGGCGGTGAGGTCCACAATGCAATCGGCGAGGCCGACGAGCGGGGCGAGTTCGATGGAGCCGTGGAGCGCGATGACTTCGGCCTGCCGGCCCCTGCCCTCGAAGTAACGGCGGGCCGTGCGCGGAAACTTGGTGGCGACGCGCACGACCTCGGCCCGGTCTATGGCCTCCTCGACTTCGGCGGCCTTCGCGGCTGGGGCGGCCAGGATCATGCGGCACGCTCCGGTCCCGAGGTCCCGCAACTCGACTACGTTCGGCTCCTGCTCCTCCAGCACGTCCTTGCCCACGATACCGACGTCCGCCGCCCCATACTCGACGAAGACGGGCACGTCCGATGGTCGGCTAATGATGAACTCCGTCCCGTTCGCCTCGTAGATGAGCCGCCGTCCGTTCTCCCGCAACACCCCGACCGGCAACCCGGCTCCCCCGAGCGCCCGCAAGGCGTCCTCGAAGATGGCGCCCTTCGGCACCGCCACCCGCAGACCACTCACGAGAGCACCTCACCGGCGACACCCTCCGGCGTAGTGAGGAAGAACTCGCCTCCGGCTTCAGATGAGGCCAGCTTGAGAGCATCGTCGCCGCTTGCGGGGTAGCAGATCCAGGCGGCGCCCACGGAACGGGCGTATCGGGCCGCATCCTCGGGCGGCAGGTCTTCGGCGAGTTGCAGCACCGGAACGCCGGATGAGCGCAGGTGATTGGCGGCGCGGGTGGCCTCGATAGAGTCTCCGAGGAGAACGAGGAGCGGGGCCATTTCCTCGTGCGGGAGGATGGAGATCAGGCGTTCGAGCGAGATGGCGAAACCGGTCGCTGGGAGGTCTTTTCCGAAGCGGTGGAGAAGGTTATCGTAGCGGCCTCCGTTGGCGACGGTGAACCCGAGGCCCGATGCGTAGACTTCGTAGACCACGCCGGTGTAATAGTCGCGGCGACCGATCAAACCAAGGTCCAGTATCGCCGCCCCGAGACACCCATGAGCGTCGAGGTGGGCGAGTACCTCGCGCAGATTCTCCAGCGCCGCCACGGCTTCATTGCCGACCTCGCCTCCCGCGTACCGGGCTGCCTCGTCGAGGACCGAACCATCCGCCGCAGGCCCGACGAGACGGGGGATCTCCCTTACCGCCGCGCCGGTCTTGTCTGGGAGGTTGCGCGACAATTCATCCACCCGCACGAAGTCTTTGGCGGCGAGCGCGGCCAGAAGTTGCGGCGCTGCTTCGGGGGCGGCGTGGCGGAGGAAGCCGCCGTAGAAGGCGGACTGGCCGAGCACGACGGCGAAGTCGTCCGGGGCGCGGAGGCCGAGGGTCTGGAGAACGTCCACGAGCAAGGCGATGGTCCCGGCGTCTTCGGCTGGGCTTCCGGAGCCCACGACCTCGACGCCCGCCTGGTGGAACTCGGCGCTCTGTCCGCGGCCGACGCTGGAGCGGCGGTAGACCGGCAGGGCGTAGGAGAGCCTGTATGGTGGCGGGCTTCCCGCGAGGCTCTGGGCGGCGAGGCGGGCGATGGGGGTCGTCATCTCCGGGCGGAGGAGGAGCATCTGGTTGTCGGGGTCAAAGAGCTTGAAGGATGCGTCCCTGAGCTTCGGCTCCTCCAGCACCTCGGCGTATTCAAGCGCCGGGGTGACGACCTCGCGGAACCCGAACATGCGGAACCGCTCCCGTATCCGGTCCTGCGTTTTCAGGAGCCGGGTAGACTCGGGCGGCAGGATGTCGCGGGTGCCTGGGGTGGTGGTGAATTTTCTGGTCGGTAGACGCTCCATACGATCCGCTATCTTAACCGATGGGCCGGGATTTTACGGTTCTCTAATTTCGTCAGGCGGAGGCGTGGTCCGCAGGCGACTATGGCTACTCGAACACGACGGTACGGGTGCCGTCCACCAGGATGCGATCTTCGAGATACCAGCGCACGGCGAGGACGCGGCGCTCGACCTCCCGTCCCAGGCGGACGAGATCCTCCACGGTTGACCGAAATCTTACGGTCTCCGACAGTAGCGTCACTGCGAGCGGGCGCGTTTCGTTCCTTGGCGTCGCGTGTATGAATAGGCGGGATGGCGGCCCTGTGCTTTGCGGCGGTTCGTGGAGGAAAGGACGGAGAGTGAACCAGGAAGAGCGACAGGTCCGGATCGAGGGCGCGACCAGGATAGTGTTGCGTCCGCTAGCGAGCCCTCTACCGCTCGGCTTCTTCGCGTTCGGCATGGGGTCGCTGCTATTGAGCGGATTTCAGTTGGGTGTGATCCCCCCTTCGGAGGCCAAGATACTGGCATTGCTCTTCGGGCTGTTCGTGTTTCCCTTGCAGGCGCTCGCGGCGGTTCTCTCCTTCCTGTGCCGGGAGCCGCTCGGGGCCACCGCGCTCGGCATGATCTCCGCCTCATGGCTCGCGGGTTCAGCCGTCATCTACACCTCACCGCCAGCCTCGACGACCATCTCCTTCGGCATTTTCTACATCATGCTGTCCCTGATGTTGCTGCTCCTCGGGATCGCCGGCCTTCAGGGGAAGCCTTTGATCTCCGCGATCATCCTCTTCGCCACCGTCCGCTACGCCTTTAACGGCCTCTACGAACTCACGGCCCTGCCCTGGACACAAACCACCTCCGGCGTCACGGGATGCGCGATCTGCCTCTTCGCTCTCTACGGCGGACTCGCCCTCGTCCTCGAAGACATCATGCACCGTCCCGTCCTCCCCTTCGGACGCCGCGGTGAAGCCCTCGAAGCCATCGAGGGAGATCTCGGCCAACAGATCGGTCCCATCGAGAAAGAAGCCGGGGTCCGCAAGCAACTCTAGGCGCGAGCAACCCCGATCCAACCGGCGAGCGTCCCGATGTCCGGGCTATTCTCGCTCCCGGATCTGGGTTACAGCAGGGTCGAAGAATACGTCGAGCACCCAGT
>JACDGB010000289.1 GCA_013815485.1 Rubrobacter sp. | reverse complement strand
CATCACCAGCACGGGCCAGGAACGCTACAATCAGTACACTCACAACGCCTACCGTGGCGCCGTGGACCCGACCGACGGAAGCCGCTTCGCCGCCGTCGCACCAGGCGTCGCCATGAACATCTTCGACCGAAGCTCCCGCGCCGATGACGAAGAAGCCGTGCGCGAGCACGTACTGAATTCCCTCGCGCGCGACCTGCGCGAGGACCGTCTCGGCCTGCCTTGCGTGGTTGCATCCAGTCGTCTGGATGCGAAGAAGAACCACCTCGCGCTCGTCGAAGCGTTCGCCAGCAGTCCGACGCTCAGGGAGAGCGCGAACCTGGTGATCGTGACCGGGGATTTGGACGATCCTCTCTCTGACTACCGCGACGCTGGCGAAGACGAGAGAGCCGTCCTCGATACCCTGATGGCGGTCATGGAACGAGCCAGGATGCGTGGCGAGGTCTCGATGTTCGCCCTCCGTAACCAGGGCCAGCTCGCCGCAGCCTACCGTTTCTTCGCCGAGCGCCGCTCGGTCTTCGCTCTGACCGCCAACTACGAGCCGTTCGGGCTGGCCCCCTTAGAGGCCATCGCCGCCGGACTACCCGCCGTGGTAACCAAGCACGGCGGCCCGAGCGAATCGCTGCGGGAGGGCGACGAAGAGTACGGCATCCTGGTTGACCCGGCGGACCCCGAAGAGGTCGCCGCCGGTCTCTTCTCCCTCACGGACAACCCGAATCGTTGGCGACGCTACGCCGAGGCGGGCTACGATCGCGTCCTGTCACGATACACCTGGGAGAAGACCGCCGAAGGATATTTGGAGGCTATATCAGGCCGCGAGAGGATCGCGGAAGATGTACCCGGCAGCTTCCCGACACCAGAATACAGGCTGGAGATCCCCGGCTACTTCACGGACCCGAGATCATCCGAAGGCGTCTCGCTGGCGGATCTCGACGAACTGTACTTCGGGCTCGACGTGCTCGCGGTCGGGGAGACGCTGGTGGACTTCATCTCTCACGAACTTGTCACCTCGCTCCGCACTGCCGGGAGCTTCACCCGTTATTTGGGCGGCCAGCCGGCCAACGTCGCCGTCTACGTCGCCAAATTGGGAGGCCGGTCGGCGATCATAACGAAGGTCGGGACGGACTACTTCGGGGAGTACCTCGAAGATCAACTCCAGCGTCACGGCGTCTCCACCGAAGGGCTGCGCCACGCACCAGAGGCCGCCACGACCAGCACCTTTGTCACTCGGACGGTCGCCATCCCGGACTTCCAGGTCAACCGTGGAGCTGACGCCTTGCTCGGCCTGCGCGACGTGCCGGACGAGATGATAGAGCGCGCGAAAGCCATCCATGCCTCAGCCTTCGCGCTATCCAGTGATCCCCAACGTCTGGCCGTCAGGCGGGCTATGAGGCTCGGGGCGCGGCTCGGCAAGCTCGTCTCCCTCGACCCCAACTACGACCCTCGGGTGTGGCCCGACCGCGACGAAGCCTGGGAAGTCCTCGCCGAAGTCCTCCCCTACGTCACCATCGTCAAGCCCTCGCTAGAAGACGCTCGCCGCCTCTTCGATCCCAACATGGAGGACGATGCACTCGAAGACGCCTGCCTGGAGACATTCCACGATCTCGGTGCGGATACCGTCATCGTCACCCGCTCCGGCGGCGCCGTCACCGTCTCGGAGGGTGGAAGGATCGAGCGTATCGGACGGCTGCCGAAGGTGAGAGTCGAGAACGTCACCGGCGCGAGGGACGCCTTCTGGTCGGCGCTTCTTGTGGCCCGCCTCGATGGCAAGACGTGGTCCGAGTGCGTCCGGTTCGCGCACGAGATCGCCAGCCTCAAGCTCAGGGTAGAGGGACATGTCGAGCGCATGATCGACCGACAGGCTTTCTACAGGATGATCGCGGAATCCGTCGAGCAGGGCACCCGGTAGAGCGATGTCAGATAAGAAGATCATCAACCTGCCAGCCCTGATCGAAAATCTCTCCCCCGAGGACCGCGCGCTCGCGCAACGCATCCTCGATGTCTCCGCCACGACGGGCCGCCTGGAGCCTCTTGAGGAGATGAGATCCTGGATCGAGAAGTCCTTCGGATCGGTGGACGCCGTGACAGACCAACGCATCGTGCGCGTCACCAACCGCATCACCCTCGAAGGCGCCCTCTTCAACGGCCTGCGCGCGTCCCGCCCTTTAGACACCGGCGTCAGCCTGGACCTGGAACGCGAAATAGCCGCGACCGAAGGCGACCCATTCTGCCGCCCCGAGACAGGCACGCCCGCCGACGTGTTTGGCAGGGTCCGAGGGGAACATGCCACCACTGCCTCCAACGTCGCCAAGTACGATGGATTTCACGGCGTCATAGTCTTCGACGACCACAACCCGCTACATCTCACGCCCGAGAAGGTCGCCGACTACGTGGACGCGGGCCTCCGGTGGGCCAATGAAGCCAACCGCGCCGACCCCGAATCCTGCTACCCGTTCCTGATGTGGAACTGCCTGTGGCGAGCGGGTGGCTCAATTATTCACGGCCACGCACAGGTAACCGTGACGCGGGGAACGCATTACCCGAAAGTCGAACGACTGCGCCGCGCCGCCAGAGCCTACGGAGCGGAGCACGGCTCGGATTACTTCGCGGACCTCCACCGCGTCCACGAATCTCTGGGTCTCTCGGTCCCCACCGAAGACGGCGTCCGGGCATTCGCCAGCCTCACCCCCGTAAAGGAGAAGGAGCTGGTCGTGATCGGCGATGACCCCGCGGACAAGACTCTGCACCGCGCAGTCGGGGAGCTTTTGCGAGCCTACGTCCAAGACCTGGGCGTCCGCGCCTTCAACGTCGCCTTCTACATGCCGCCGTTGACAGAGTCAGCGGAGGTCGAAGAAGACTGGTCAGAGTTCCCGACGGTCGTGTACATCGTGGACCGCGGGGACCCGGCGAATCGCACCTCGGACATTGGGGCGATGGAGCTATACGCCGCCTCGGTGGTCGCCTCAGACCCCTTCACAGTAGCGCGGGCACTCGAAGCCGATACCGAACAAACCTTTCGCTGACAGCATTTGTCACATCCGCTCCGCTCGCAAGCAGACAAAAACCTCGCCCAATAGCGGGTTGCGGAAGCATGGATTTTGCACAACCCACACTCCCAGCCGTCAGTTTTTTGTTTTGCTGAAACGCTGAAAGATTACTCGTATGGGGGAAGCTGGCGCATCCCCCCGCTGCCTAAACTGTCCCGTGAAATGCGAATCGCGAGAGCGGCAGGATATCGAGACGGCGAGGAGGCGGAAGATGACGGAGATGGAGCGCACGGAGTTGTTGGTGATCGGGGCGGGTCCATACGGCCTCGCCACCGCCGCCCACGCGAAGCGTCAGGGAATCAAGACGCTCGTCCTCGGCAACGCGATGAGCTTCTGGCGGGAGAACATGCCGGCGAAGATGATGCTGCGCTCGGGCCCCGACTGGCACCTGGACGTGGCGCAAGAGCACACGTTGATGGCGTTCCTGACGGAACGCGGTCTGGACCCGGCGGAGATAGACCCCATCCCGATAGCCCTCTTCCTCGAGTACGCGGACTGGTTCCGCGAGATGGCGGGCGTGGAAACGGAGCCGGACCTCGTGGAGAACCTGGCAAAACCCAACGGCGACTTCGAGGCGGCGCTGAAGAGCGGACCTGCGTCCCGGCCGCCACCCTCACGGTCGAAGGTTTAATGAAAGCGCAGCCCGTGAGGTAAAGGAGGCCCATTGAAAGTCAAA
>JACDGB010000039.1 GCA_013815485.1 Rubrobacter sp. | reverse complement strand
TTCCGATAGGCGGAAGCGGGGACCGGCGAGCGTTTCGAGTTCGAGGGGGTTCGCAAGCCGCAGCGCGAGGTCGAAGCTCGTGGTCTTCTTGCCTTCGTGTTCCTCCGTTCCGTAGGCGTAGGCGCCACGGAGGCTGACCTCGCCGTGCCAGAGTGGCGTGAGGTCGAGCGCGCTCCTGGCGCCGGGCATCCCGACGAGGGTGACTTCTCCGCCGGGACGCGATATCCGGATTGCATCCTCTATCGTCCCTGGAGATCCAACACACTCGAAGACCCTGTCCGCGCCTCCGAGCTTCACGGGTTTCCCAAGCTCCGGCCGATAGACGCGCCCACCAAGCATCGCCGGAAGCGCCGTATAGATTTCCTTCGGACGTACCACCGAATCCGCGCCGAGCCGCAGCGCCTCCTTCCTCTGCCGCTCGTGCTTGGCGACGCAGATGATGCGCCCGGCGTCCGTCAATCGCCGCAGCGCCCCGACGACCAGCAACCCGATGCTCCCGGCCCCGAGCACGACGGTCGTCTCCTCCGGCCCAGGCCGCGCCGCGAGCGCAGCGTGGACGGCGCAAGCTAGCGGCTCGATGGCGACAGCGGCCTCATCTGATACGTCACCAGGGACTCGGTACACCTGGGAGCGATGGGCAACCATCGTCCCCTCCGACCAGCCGCCGCCCGTGTCGTGGCAGAAGCCAGTCTGGATGCCGGGGCTTATGTCGCCTTCGGTGATGTGTAAGCACAACGCATGGCGTCCGGCGGCGCATTGGGGACATGGCGGAGAGATGCCACGGACTAGGCATCCAAGCGCCGGTTCGACCACTACCCGCTCTCCGGCCCGGAAACCGTTCCCTTTCTCCATGACTTCGCCGAGGATTTCGTGGCCCATCACGAAGGGTGGGGAGGTGATCGGGGAGAAATACGGCGAACTCTGCGCAGACAATGTGGAGAGATCCGAGCCACAGATGCCAGAAAGCAGAGGTTTTACGCGAACCCAATCGGGGGTCGGGAGCGCGGGCTCCGGAACTTCTTCGAGTTGCAGGGGCGAGAGGCGGCTCGTATCCAGGTTCCTTATGCGTTTCGCGCCGGCGCGCATGAGGAGGTAGCGTGGGATGGACTTGCGAAAGAGGAGGGCGCGCAAGGACTAGACCTTGTCCGGGGCGACGCCGTCCTTGCTCCAGTGCCGGACAGCCCAGCCCCTCTCTTCTGCCTGCGCTGCGAGCCGACGATCCGGGTTCACGGCCACCGGGTTGCCAACAGCTTCGAGCATCGGGAGGTCGGAGATGGAGTCGGCGTAGGCGTAGGAGCGAGAGAGGTCGAGGTTGCGTCTTCTCGCAAAGGAGGCGAGCATCCGGGCTCGGGCTTCACCGGCGACCGGGGCGCCTCGCAATTCTCCGGTGTAAGCTCCGTCCTCCTCCTGGAGCGAGGCGCATAGCACGTCGTCCACCAGATCCCTCATCGGTTCGAGTAGGAAATCCAGAGCGCCGGAGAGCAGCACGACGCGGTGGCCTTCGGCCTTGTGTTCGCGCAGGCGGGCGAGGGCGCCGGGATATATGCGGTCCAGGGTGAAGCCCGAGAAGCTCTCCTGTCCGAGGTGTTTGGCGCGGGACTTCTCCCAGCCGCGGTAGTTCTTGTAGAAGGCGCGGTTGAAGTGGGCCCGGCTCACTTTGTCCAGTGCCCAGTAGTAGGGGATTTTCGGCAGGAAGCCAGCGAGCCACAGGGGCCGACGGTGCGGGGGCAACTCCCACAACCGCATCCAGGCGTAGTACGAGACGACGTTCGAGCCGACCAGCGTCCCATCCACGTCGAAGATAGCGGCGATCTCGCCCGGCTTCTCCTCGATGGTTTTTCGGCGCTTCTTGCGGTTCGGGCGGGTCGTGAGCGCGGGAAGGTGCGTATCCCGCAGCCACGTCCCCCAGTCGAGGTCCGCGATGTCGAAGGGGAATTCTTGCTGGTCCTCGGGCGATAGTTCCTGGAACAGGCTCACTATATGCGCGGTCGAATATGTGGAGGCCATGTTGGCGTATGCGCCGTAGATGCGGCTGTAATACAGGCTCATCCGGCCACGTTTCTCGGCGCGCGCGATCCTACCCCGCAAGTCCGCGACCATGTGCCCCTCAGGCAGACGCGAGACGACTTCACCCGCGACTTTCAAGCCCGTAAGCTCCAGCTTGAGACGTCCCTCGACGCGGCGGCGACCGGGGAAGGTCCATTCCGGCACGGGGACCGGACGGCCGCCGGAGTCCCGCAGCGGGTTCTTCAGGAAGTATTCCCGGACGACGTCGTAGAGGTCACGGTAACGGAGCGGGTTGCGGTCCCCGGAGGCGACGTGGAAGACCTCGGGTTTCTCGGGACGGCGGATGGCGGCGGCCAGAGTCGCGTTTACTACGTGATCTACGGGGACGATATCTACGGGGCTTTCCGGATCGCCGGGGAACTCCCTTAATATGCCTCTGGCGAAGGCCATGATTATGGGGTCGGCCATGCGGGAACCCTGGATCCAACCAGGGGATGGCTCCTTGAGACTGCTCTCGATGATCGCCGGTCGCAGAATTACGAGCGGCGTCTCCCCCCTCTCCTTGAGCACCGTCCGCTCCGCGAGCGACTTGGTGAAGGTATATACGTCATGCCAGCCCAGTTCCTGTGCCCTCTGCGTCCCGCGTTCGACGAGGCGCTCGCGCATCCAGGCGCGGCGAAGCTTGTCCACCCTCTCGGCGACCTCATCCTCCTCGCCGACCATCCCCAGCCCGCGCCGTGCCTCCGTCTCGAAGCGGTTCATGAGGTCCCGAGCCCGCGAAGCCCGCTCGACCGTCTCCGAAATCCCTCGCAGTTTCGACGCCTCTTCCCGCGGCTCAAGCAACGTGCCGTTCGGAGACGTGTCTGTCGGCAGCGTCTCGGGGATGAGTCCTTTTTGCACGCCCGCCACGTATGCGGTGGAGACATGTACGAAGAGCGGACGTTTCTCCCAGTCGCGGGCCAGTTTCAGGAGGCCCACGGTGCCGCCGACGTTCGAGTTCACGGCGGCGTCCAGCGGCGCATCGAACATGACGGAGGCTGCGGAGTGGATCACCGCATCCACCTCCCGCGAAAGCTCCGCGAGGTCCTCCTCACCAAGCCCGAGGCCAGGGACATGCACGTCGCCTTCAAGCACCCGCACCTTGTTCGAGACGTATTCATCGAAGCCATCGCCAAGAGATTCTCGCAACCCGGTGAAAGCGGAGGAGCCGAGAACATCCTTCTCGAAGCGTTCCCGCGCGCTCTTCTCGCGGGAGCGCCGGACGAGAAGGTACAGACGGCCCAGGTCGGGGAGGCTTCGCAGCATCTTCTCGACCAGCGCCGTCCCCAGGAAACCCGTCCCTCCGGTCAGAAATATGGTCTTGTCCCGGTACGCTTCTCGCAGCGCGTTACTCACGCTTCTCCCCTACTTTCCGCTCCGTGCCCTTTATTAGAGATCGCGCATTCTCCCGATGCCGCCACAGGACCAGAGCGCCGCCCACTATCGTGTACAGGACATAAGGCAATGGTTGTCCCGTTAGCAAAAAGGCCACCGGGCTAACGACCATCACGGCGATGGCGCCAAGAGAGGTGTATCGGCTCGCGAGGACCACGGCCCACCAGAAGGCGAAGAGTCCCAGGCCGACCAGCGGCGCGAGACCGATGCTCGTCCCCGCGCCCGTGGCGACCCCTTTACCGCCCTTGAAGCGCAGGAAGATCGGCCAGCAATGTCCGGCGACCGCCGCCAGCGCCACGCCCGCCAGGATCCAGTCGTTCTGCGTGAGCGCCCGTGCAACCAGGACCGGGATCATGCCCTTCACCATGTCTCCGGCAAGGGTGGCGATTGCAGCCCACTTGCCGGCGGCCCGCAATACATTCGCCGTCCCGATATTCCCGCTGCCGACCTGGCGCACGTCCACGCCACGCGCCCGCCCGACCAGGATGCCGGTCGGAACGGAGCCCAGGACGTAGCCGCAAAGGATCAGGAGCACCCATAACATGGCGAAAAGTATAGCCGAACGGATGCTCTCTGGCCCGTGATCCACGGGTTCGCTCGCAGCGGTATATGCGCGGCTGGGACCGTGGCTCTCCGCGTCTCGATAAAGCGGATGATAAGCTGGCTTCGCCATCTGACGTTCCTCGAACAGGAGGCAAGATTTGCAGTTCGTCTCCATTATCGGCGCGCTCGCCGTACTCGGTGCGTTCGCCGCGAATCAGTTCGGTTGGATGAAGCCCTCCCATCTCTCGTACGCGACCGCCAACCTCGCCGGAGCCAGCATCCTGACGGTCGTCGCGGTCGCGGAGCGGCAGGTCGGGTTCGTGGTCATGCAAGGCGCGTGGGCTTTGATCAGCCTCTGGAGCATCGTCGAGATTCTGCGCGGCGCCCGCCGGGAAGAGGACTGATGGCGTTGCAGGCTATATCCGTCGTGGGCGCGCTCGCCATACTCGCGGCCTACGCCGCCAACCAGTTCGGATGGACCGATACCTCGAACCTGCCGTACCAGATCGCCAACCTCGTTGGCTCCGGGATACTCGCCGTCGTCGCAGTGATCGAGGTTCAGTGGGGCTTCATTCTCCTCGAAGGAGCGTGGGCCGCAATCAGCGCGTGGGCCGTCCTAATAATCCTGCGTGAAGGAGAGCCAGGCTGCCACTAGACGGCCGCGATGCCTGGAACGACCGCTCCCTTCATAAACAGACTCCCGTGCTTCGGGTGTTCTGTCCTTTCCGTCAATCGGCGGCCCGTCAGAGGGCGATGACGATCTCGGGGAGAGGCATGCTCTTATTCTCATGGCCACGTCGGCCCCGGCTTCGAGCGCGCCGCTCAGGTCATCGTTCGCGCTCAACACCACGACCGGCAATCCCGACCTTCTGGACTTTATCTCGGCGACCAGTTCCGCTCCGTCACCATCGGGCAACATTAGGTCCACCACCACGGAACCCAGGCTCCCGGCCCTGCGCGAGCGTGCCCGCGAGCGTGCTGACGGTCCCGGAAACCCCCATCCCGCCCACTACCCTCATCGCCTGGGTGAAGATGGCGTGATCGCGCACCAACAGCATTCGCTTCACCGCCGCATCTCCCTCATAAACGCTCGACGCCCCAAACGATAGTAACGTAGTATGACTCTACCTCCATCCTCCGAATATACTACTCTCTCCGAACCTCTCGAAGCTAATGACGACACGGGCACACTGCCCAGTCCAACAATATCTTTCTCACTCAACTGAAGATTCCACGATCTCACAGCCACATCCTCGGGCCGTTTAGCAGCCTCTACCGCCCCTGGCTTGTCGAACGTACCCACGGCGCGAAGACGATGCCACCAACCCTTCGGAAACCGGCCCAGTGCTCATGGTACACTGCGTGAATATCGTGAACAGGAGTGGATCATGGCTACGAGGGCGCGAGGGCTAAGGATATCGAAGGATATCGAAGAAGAGATCGAGCGCGAAATGAGGTTGAGGGGGACGACGTTTTCGGAGGTTGCGACGGGGCTTCTGCGGGAGGCTATCCGGATGCGGCGGGTGCCGGGGGTTGTCTTTATGGAGGGTCCTGCGGGGCGCAGGTCTGTTCTGGCGGGGACGGGTTTGGACGCATGGGAGGTGATCTCCACCTACAAGAGCGTGGATGGAGACTACGAGCGGCTCAAGAGGTCCTACGAGTGGCTCTCCGAGTCTCAGCTTTCGGCGGCGCTTGACTACTACGCGCTCTACCCGGAAGAGATAGACGCCCGCATCGAACGGGAGGAGTGGTGGACGCCCGAGCGCGTCCGGCGGGAACTCCCCTTTACCCGGCGCGGCGTTCCGGGAACCGACTGACGTTTGAGGTTCCTTCTGGACGAGAATCTGCCACCCAAATCCGCCGAGATCGCACGCAATCTCGGCCTCGACGCGGTGAGCGTACACGAGCTATCGCGCCGTGGATACTCTGATGGCGAGCAGCTTCGTTACGCGGCAGAAGAAAAGCGCATCTTCGTCACCCGCAACCGCGATGACTTCCTCTTGCTCACCATCGAGTTCTATCGAGCGGGAGAGCCACACCCCGGAGTGCTGATCGTCGGAAGAAACCTCCCCAACGACCGCCCGGAGCGGATCTCGCAAGCCCTCAAGCAGTGGGCGGACACTCACGCGCCGGAGACCTTCGGGGCCGTAGACTTCCTCTAGCATCGGTTACTCTCCTTCCTCCAGCCATTACGGCCCAGATTAGCAACAAAAAGCACCTCACAAGCAACAGCAAGGGAGAAAAGACAAAGACGACGACTACCGGAGGGCTCGGATGGTGGGACGTGGCCGCGACCGCGCTGATGGCGGTGGCGACGGTGACAATGCTCGCTACCGCCAGGTCCCGCCGATACCTCTCGATGGCGCGCTCTAATTCCTCCGGGATGGCAATAGTTGCCCGCTTCGTATATAAATTCCACACTAGATGGTGCATCACGCCTCAGACGAAGCCAGCCTACAGCCACATCTCGCGGCTGCGGGCGACCTCCAGCGCCTGAACCATCGCCCGCGCCTTGTTGCGGCTCTCCTCATACTCCAGCTTCGGGACCGAATCCGCCACGACGCCGCCGCCAGCCTGGAAGTAGGCTACGCCATCCTTGAGGAGCGCGGTACGCAGAGTGATGCAGGTGTCGAGGCGACCGTCCACGCCATAGTAGCCGGTGGCGCCCGCGTACGGGCCGCGGCGGGTCGGTTCGAGCTCGTCTATTATCTCCATCGCCCTCACCTTCGGCGCGCCGGAGACAGTCCCGGCGGGGAAGGCGGCGGCCAGAGCGTCGAGGGCGGTGAGGTCTTCGCGGAGGTTTCCTTCGACCGTCGAGACGATGTGCATGACGTGAGAGTATCGTTCTATCTCCATGAAGCTCTCTAGCTCGACGCTCCCGATCTCACTGACGCGCCCCAGGTCGTTGCGACCGAGGTCAACGAGCATGACGTGTTCCGCCCGCTCCTTCTCATCGGCGAGCAACTCTTCCGCGAGGGCGGCGTCTTCTTCCGGCGTGGCCCCCCGATGCCGGGTTCCGGCGACGGGACGGGTCATCGCCCGCCGCCCCTCGACACGCACCAGAGGCTCCGGCGAGGCC
The DNA here is from genome assembly GCA_013815485.1 of Rubrobacter sp. GTDB lineage: Bacteria > Actinomycetota > Rubrobacteria > Rubrobacterales > Rubrobacteraceae > JACDGB01. The sequence continues at coordinate 2,637 of JACDGB010000039.1, read as the reverse complement.
CCGACCAGGAAGAGGTCGCCCAGCTTCAGGTACGTCATGTACGGCGACGGGTTCACGGTGCGAAGTCCTCTGTATAGAAGAAGCGGATCGAGGTCTCCCACCTCGGCGGAGAATCTCTGCGAAGGTACGATCTGGAATGCGTCCCCAGCCCGGATGTACTCCTTCGCCCGCTCCACGGCCTCTACGTAGCGCGCCTCGGTGACGTTCGAGGAAATATCGAGATCCCCGCTCCCAGACGACAGTACGCGCCTTGTCAGGGGAGCGGCCAGCTTATCCGCGGTTCGCCGGATGTCGTCTGCGGCCCGCCGGTATGCCGCCGCGAATCCCTCTCCCTCGACGTCGCGCAGCCTCGCGGCGTCTACGAGGGAGATCACGAGTACCTTGTGACGCAGATGATCGAAGACCACCAGCGTATCGGTGACGGCGAAGCACGCCTCCGGCACGCCCAGGTCATCCGGCGGGGCGTCCGGTAATTTTTCCAGGTAGCGGACAGCATCGTAGGAGAAGTAGCCGACGGCGCCGCCGACGAAGGCTGGCAGGTTCGGCAGCGGGGCGACGCTCTTCTGGCCCAGGATCTCCGCGAGCCCCCGGAACGGGTCCTTCGCCGGGACCTCGCGCACGCCATCAGCATCCACGACGGTATAGACGCCATCACGGAAGGATAGCGTGCGCTTGGGATCAAAGCCCAGGAACGAATAGCGGCCAAAGCGTTCGGCGGACTCGGCGCTCTCCAAAAGAAAGACGTTCTCCTCCCCAGCGAACCGGAGGACCGCCGAGATAGGAGTCTCCAGATCCCCGATGAATTCGGCGTAGACGGGCACTACGTCGTATGAGCGAGCCAGGTTTCGGGCCTCGCCGAGCGAAGGCGTGAGCCGAGTGCTATCCATGCCGGTCATGCAACACTTTCGCTACCTCGCCCAGCCCGACGCCCCGCTCTTCGAGTAGAACAAGCAGATGGTAGAGGAGATCCGCTGTCTCCTCCGCCAGCCTCTCCTCCCGCAAAGCCGCCACGACCACCTCCACCGCCTCCTCGCCCACTTTTTGCGCGATTCGTTCCGTGCCGCGACCGAACAACTCCGCCGTATACGACTCCTCCGGCATCTCCCTGTGCCGCTCCGATATCGTCCCGGCGAGCCGCTCCATCATTGACCCGAAGCCCTCTTCGCGTTCCTCCATCGCCTCACCGGGGAGCGTCGTGAAGAAACAGGTCTTCTCTCCGGTGTGGCAGGCCGGACCTTGCGGCTCGACACGATAAAGGAGCGCGTCTTCGTCGCAGTCCAGGCGCGCCTCGATGACCTTTTGCGTGTTGCCACTGGTCGCGCCCTTGCGCCAGAGTTCGTTCCGCGAGCGCGAGTAGTAGTAAGCCTCGCCGCTCGAAAGCGTCTTCTCGACGGCTTCATGATTCGCGTAGGCGAGCGTCAATACGTCGCCCGTGTCAGCGTCCTGCGCTATGACCGGGACGAGTCCTTTCTCGTCGAACTTTATGCTATTCGCGGCGCTCACCGCCCACCGGTTCCGGAGGCGAGGTCCACCACATCAGTTTCGACGCCTTCCGCGAACCAGTTGCCAAGCACCTCGTTGTGGTGGGCTATGATCTGAGTCGCGGACAGACGCTCGGTGTCCCAGGTACCGTGCGCATCCCTGATGAGTATTACGTCGTAGCCCAGGCTGAAAGCTCGGCGGCACGTCGTGTCCACGCAATACTCGGTCTGCATCCCGGCCAGGACCAACCGCCTCACTCCATTCGATTCGAGCTCTTGCTGGAGCGTCGTCTCGTGAAAAGAGTCCGGCGTACGCTTCTGGATCACCGACTCTCCGGCGAGCGGCGCGATGTCAGGGTGAATCTTCCATCCTTCCGTGCCCGGTTCGAGGATATCTCCAGAACCTTCGCAGTGCTGGACGTAGATCACGGGCGTCCCGGCTTCCCTGGCCTTGCGGATCAAAATGGCTATCCTCTCCAGCAAACGCTCTTCACCGTACACTGGCCCATCAGGGCCTTCGAACATTCCAACCTGAACGTCTATCACCAAGAGAGCCATATTGTCCACCATAGTCAGCAACCTCTTCTTTCTGAACCTCTCCAGTATGTCATCCGCGGACGGGGATGCCCGCGTGCTTCATATGCTCTTTGACCTCCGCAATGCTCCACTCGGCGAAGTGGAATATGCTCGCCGCGAGGACCGCGCCGGCGCCGGCGTTGACGGCGGCGATCATGTGTTCCGGACTCCCCGCGCCGCCCGAAGCGACGATAGGCAGCGTGGTTTTCTCTGCGACTGTCGAGATGAGATCCAGGTCGTATCCTGTCTCCGTGCCGTCGGCGTCCATGCTGTTGAGGACGAACTCTCCGGCTCCGCGGCGTTCGCCCTCGATGAGCCAGGAGATCGCATCCCTCTCCGTGTTCACCCGCCCGCCGTTGAGATATACCTCCCAGCCGGGACCGCGGCCTCGCCGTTTCACGTCCACGCTAAGGACGACGCACTGGCTCCCGAAACGTTCCGCGCCCGCGTTTACGAGGTCCGGCGTCCTCACGGCGGCGCTGTTGATGGAGACCTTGTCGGCCCCGGCGCGAAGCATGGCGCGCATGTCGTCCGCGGTCCTCACGCCGCCGCCAATGGTGTAAGGGATGAAGACCTCTTC
>JACDGB010000288.1 GCA_013815485.1 Rubrobacter sp. | reverse complement strand
GGAGAACGCCGCCGTGGAGTTCGAGGATCAGCACTTCGCCTCCCCGATAGGCGGCGGCAAGGAAAACGTCGATGAATACTTGATCCGCATAGCGAAACACAAGACCGCCGACGTCCTCTACAACCACGAGGCGACCGAGTTGACCCAAGACGACGAGGGGCGGGTGGGCGGCATAGTCGCGCGTAAGCCCGACGGTCAAGAGCGCACCATCACCGCCGGTACGGTAGTCCTGGCCTGTGGTGGGTTCGAGGGGAACCCGGAGATGCTTATGGAGCATACCGGCAAGGACGCGGAGGACCTTCCGATCATCGTCCCAGGCATCAAGTACAACCGCGGCGCCGGCATCCGCATGGCGATGGACATAGGTGCCGCAACCGCCGGACGGTTCGACATGGTCCACGCCGAGCTAGTCGACACGCGGGCGAGGAATGCCCACGCGGTCATCTGGGGCCAGAATTACGGGATCGTGGTCAACGACAACTGCGAACGCTTCCACGACGAGGGCGAGGACTACCTCTTCGCCACAACCGAGGCGATAGCCTACGACACCTGGCGTCATCAGAACCAGAAGTCCTACCTCATAACCGACAAGACGGTGATGGATCGCTTCGAGGGTAGTTGGGTCTACGAGACCACCAACCAACCGCCGGAAAAGTCCGATACCATCGCAGGTTTGGCCGAAAAGCTCGGCCTCGACCCGTCGAAGCTCGAAGCGACCGTCAGCGAGTTCAACGCGGCCTGCGGTTCCGGCGACTGGGACCCGGTCAAGATGGACGGTAAAAAGACCTCGGGAATCACGCCGCCGAAATCGAACTGGGCAAACCCGATCGTCGAGGCGCCGTTCTCGGGGTTCCCGATGACGGCGCAACTCAAGTTCACCTTTGGCGGGCTGAAGGTCGACACGGACGGGCGCGTGCTAAACACGAACGAGGTGCCGATCCCCGGCCTCTACGCCGCCGGCGAGATCACGGGTCTCTACCACAAGCATCCAGCGGCAACGTCGGTGTTGCGGGCGAATACCTTCGGACGCATCGTCGGCGCGAACGTCGCCGAATCACTCTCGGTCGCGTCAACCGGATAGGATCCGTTTCGCTTATCGCTTCCGGGGCGGCGCAACCTTTTTGCACGGATGCCCGTGCGAACCTGCTCCTGGCTTGGCGACAACCCCGCCACGAGGGCGATCTGGAGACCGGAAGGCGAGCTTTCGGGCAGTCCCATTCTTCGGAGAGGTCGAGGAGTAGATCTTTTGCATGCACGAGAGCGTACGAGACTATCCTAACCTTCAAATTAGAGTCGCAAAACCAGAGAAATGCAGAACATACTGACGAGAAGGAACCCGCCGAGTGGCCGATGGACGAGCCGCGGACCCTGGGATACGTCGCTGACTACATACTGCGCGAGCGCAGCGGTTGGCCCGATCAGATGTAAGGCTCCATCGAAAGCGGGACCGGGACAGCCCGCGTCGAGGAGGAGCCAACCGTTAGAGCGGTTCTTCCGCCAGCCTGACAGTGCCCATACGCTGGAAGGTCCACGGCGAAGTACGCCGGAACTCGCGGGGCCTGGCTCGCGCCCACGTCGGCCATCTTCATCCTCCACTTCTAGCGTATAACAACTGTTATACTCGTGGCGTGACGAATGATGAAAGAAGCGACGGGCGGGAGTGGTTCGTGCTGGTCTACAAGTTGCCTTCTGAGCCGAGCCGCTACCGGGCGAGCGTCTGGCGGAAGCTCAGGGCCGCCGGAGCTGTATATCTGCAGAACGGGGTGGCGGCGCTGCCGGACGATCCCGGTGGGGAGCGGACAATGCGCGGCGTGGTGCGGGAGATCCGGGAGGTCGAGGGCACGGCGCGCCTTTTCCGGGGCTCTTCGGTGGGCGATCGGGGGGGGTTGGAGAAGACCTTCGACGAGGCGCGCGACGCCGAGTACGCGGAGGTTTTGGGACGTTGCCGCGATTTCCACGCCGAGTTGGACAAGGAGCGTGGCGCCAGCAATCTCACCTTCGCCGAACTAGAGGAAAACGAGGAGGACCTTGCCAAGCTGGAGGCATGGGTGGGCAAGATCCGGACCCGCGACTGCTTCGGCGCGCCGCTCTCTGGGGAAGTTGAGCGGGAGCTCGTGGCGTGCCGGGAGGATCTGCAGGCGTTCGCGGCCTCCGTCTATGAGGCCGCCGACCACGGCTCGGCCGGTTCGTCGTGAGCGACCCGTCTGTCTGCGGGGAACGGTGTTGTCGTGGATCGTCGGAGAGGTCGTGGCAGGGGTGAACCTGAAGGAGTGGAAGCGGTGGGCCGGGCGGCTGAAGTCCGAGACCTACGCTCTGTACCTGGCCTACAGGGATCCGCGGGTGCCCTGGTACGCCAAGCTGTTCGCTGCTCTAGTAGTCGGCTACGCCTTCAGCCCCATAGACCTGATCCCAGACCCCATACCGGTCCTCGGCTACCTGGATGACCTCATCTTGGTCCCCCTGGGCGTGGCCCTCGCGGTACGGATGATCCCCGAGGACGTGCTCTCCGAGAGCCGGCAGAAGGCGCGGGAGATGGTGGAGAGGGGCGAGAGGCCCGTGAGCCGGGCGGCCGCCACCGTCATCGTCGTTCTCTGGTTGGCCCTGGCGGTGCTCGGCACCCTCGTCGTGGTGCGAATGGTCCGGGGTTGAACGATCCCGGAGACGAACCGTAGGCGTCGGCGAAGGCGCTCGGCGTTGAGGTTCGTGCTGCTGATCGGCGTGGTCAGCCTCTTCGACGACATGAGCCAGGAAGGGGCCGGGAGCATCACCGGCCCCTTCCTGGCTTTCCTCGGAGCTAGCACTTTCGTAACCGGCTTCGTGGCGGGGGAACCTGGCCGAAGGCGAGGGGCAACTTACTCAGGGCAGTGGGATCCTGAACCGCCTCCCGGTGACTTACGCTGGTCGTTTGGAGAACGCGAGTGGGGAGACGAGCCTCGAGGAGCTCGTAGCCGCCGCCCACGCCGCTTGTTACGCGATGGCGCTCTCAAACGTTTTGGCCGAGAACGACACGCCGCCGGAGCGGCTCACGGTGGACGCCGGGTACACCTTGGACAACGAGCATTTCAAACTCACCGCTTTGATGTTTCCGCTTTGGTATCGTTCGAGCGCTCGCTGCCCGCAATCGTAGCTGTTGGAGGGGGACGTGCGCCGGGAGTGAGATCCCGAGGATCTGATCGCTTGCTGGACGCTGATCGAAGCCGACTGGACGCTGCTCGGCAACAAGACCGGTCCGAGGCGCCTGGGGTTCGCGCTGTCGCTAAAGTTCTTCGAGCTTGAGGCGCGCTTCCCGCGCCACGCCGGGGAGATCCCGCAGGCAGCGGTCGAGTACGTGGCCTCTCAGGTGAAGGCCGACGCAGGAATGCTCGCCAGCTATCGTTTCTCGGGACGCACCTTCGAGTACCATCGGGCGCAGATTCGCCGCGCGTCCGGCTTCCGAGAACGTCCCCTCTGAGACCGTCTGAAAAAGGCGTGGGCTGTCGGCTACGCTCGGCGGCATGGACAGCAGAAGATACCCTACCGACCTCTCCGACGAAGAATGGAGGCTGCTGAAGCCCCAGCTCCCGGCCCCCAAACGGCGAGGCCGCCCGAGGCTCCACAGCCCGCGCGAGGTCTGCAACGCCGTCTTCTACGTCCTCAAGAGTGGCTGCCAGTGGCGGATGTTGCCGAGAGACTTCCCGCCCTGGAAGACCGTCTTTCACTACTTCAGTAAATGGCGCATCGATGGAACCTGGGAGATGAT
>JACDGB010000287.1 GCA_013815485.1 Rubrobacter sp. | reverse complement strand
GCCTGGAACCTACGGCAGCGTGTCGAAGCCCTGCTGGGAGACGATGAGCGGCGAGAGCGGCTCGCGGGACGCATGGGGGAGTTGGCGACGCCGGGAGCGGCGGACGCGGTGGCGGAGAAATTGTTGAACGCGGAGGACGAAGATCGGGAGGATGGGCGATGAGGATTCACATGATAGGCATTGGCGGGGCGGGGATGAGCGGCATCGCGGAGGTCTTGAAAAAGCAAGGCCATGCGGTGACCGGCTCCGACCTCAAGGAATCGCCGTACACGCGCCGGCTCCGGAATCTCGGCATCGAGGTGTACATTGGGCACGCGACCGGGCAGGTCGGGGATGCACAGCGCGTCGTGGTTTCGACGGCCATCCCGAAGACAAACCCCGAGGTGCTCGAGGCTCATCGCCGGTCCATGCCGGTGATTCAACGCGCCGAAGCACTGGCTTCGATTCTGGAGGGCAAACGCGGCGTAGCCATCGCCGGGACCCACGGCAAGACCACGACCACGAGCATGACGAGCCACGCTCTGAAAGCTCTCGGAGAAGACTTGACGGCCCTGATCGGGGGCGAGCTCAACGACATCGGGAGCAACGTGGTCGAGGGCGGGGGGGATCTGATCCTGGCCGAAGCCGACGAGAGCGACCGCTCGCTACTGAAACTCCGTCCTCTGGTTGCCGTCATCACGAACGTGGAGTTCGATCACCCGGATTTCTACTCCTCCCTGGACGACGTGATGGAGACCTTCTCCAAGTTCGTCGCCGCCCTGCCGCCCTCCGGCCATCTCATCGTCTGCGCCGACGACCAGAACTGCCTGCGCCTCGCGGAGCAGTCACCCTGTCCGGTGACAACCTACGGTATCCACGCCGGAGACCTGCGGGCGGAGATCACGGGCTCCGACGCCTACACGCTCTTCGAGGACGGCCAGGAGCGGGGCGCGGTGGAGATCGGGGTCCACGGCAGACACAATGCGCTGAACTCCCTCGCCGCCGCCGCCGTCGCCCGCTGGCTCGGTCGTGACCCGCTGGAGGCCGCAAGAACGCTGAAGAACTTCGGTGGCGTGCGCCGGCGCTTCCAACTCAAGGGCGAGAAATCCGGCATCCGCGTCGTTGACGACTACGCTCATCATCCGACGGAATTATCGGCTACGCTGGGCGCGGCCAGGGCAACTTCGGACGGACGGGTCATAGCCGTGTTCCAGCCGCATCGCTACACGCGCACCCGGAGGATGTATCGGGAGTTCGGCGGCGCATTCTCGGCTGCTGACGCAGTTCTCATCACCGACGTATACGGTGCCGGAGAGATGCCCCAGCCAGGCGTGAACGGGAAGCTGATCGTGGACGCCATCTGCGAGACCCGAGGACACCCAGACGTCTACTACGTCCCCGAGCAAAACTCGATACCCCGCGTGCTCCAGGCCATATCCGCCCCGAACGATACCGTGCTGACGATGGGAGCGGGAGACATCTCCGGCGTAGGCGACGAGTTGCTGGCCCTCCTGTAAACGTGCCTGCTCGCATCAAAGAAGTCCTCCGCTCACTCTCCATCGCCGTGGCCGTCGCTGCCCTTACCGCCGCCACGATCTACATGGTCTCCTATCTAGCCTACCCAGTTACGGGGATACAGGTCCAGGGAGCCCGCATGTTCCCGGAGACGCTGGCCTGGGAAGCTGTGCCAGACCGCGCCAGCCTGCTCACCCTAAACCCGGCGCTACTGAAGAGCAAAGTGAAGTCTAATGCATGGGTTGAGAGTGTCGAGGTGCGGAAGAATTGGGACTCGGGTATAGTTACAGTCGAGGTTGAGGAACGGGATGCCGTATTGAATGCCGGTACCGAGGGCCGCGGGGCGGTCTTCGCGGCGGACGGCACGGAGCTTCCGGGGCTCGGAGGAGTGGACCTGGAGCGGGTGGAGATGAGCGAGGATCGTTTGGAGGGAATTTTGAGGGCTGGGAGGGTCCTTGAGAGCAATGGGGTCGCGCTGGAGTCGGTGGACGGCGTCGGCGCGGGTGGAATCGAGGCCACGGTCGAGGGCCGGTTGGTGATCTTTGCCGACTCTATCAGCGAGGCTCAGGCGAAGGCACTGCCCGGCATCATGTCCGGTAACCCCAAGGCGCCACGCTTCGACCTCCGGTCGCCGGAGAGGGTTGTGATCGGGGCCAGCGAGCAAGCGGCTGCGCGCAGTTCCAGGCCGGGCACTTCAGAAGGCAGACGGAGCGGGTAGGTTATGGCGGATTCACTGGTTTATGGCATAGACGTTGGCACCACGAAGATCGTGGCTATCGCTGGCCGGGTGGATGAGCGGCGGGAGAGGGCGGAGATAGTCTCGATGGGCGAGGCCCCGAGCCACGGGCTCAGGCGGGGCGTCGTGGTGGATCGGGAACTGGCTGCCGAGTCCATCGCCGAAGCCCTGGAAGCCTGCGATATTCGGGGCGGGCCGGTCAGCGTGGGCATAGCGGGGAGTCATATCTCATCGTTCAATACCGAGGTCACGCTCCTCAACCGCGCCAGGGATCTAACGGTCACCGACCGGTTCGTGAAGAAGTTGGATGAGGAAGCGCGTCAGATCCACCTTGATGAGGATGAGTGGGTAATTCACGTTGTTCCCCGCGGCTACGTCCTGGACGGTGCCGAGGGTGTGCGTCAGCCGGTTGGCCTTGCCGCGCGCAAGGTGATGATGCGGGCGCATGTGGTGAGCGGTGCTCTCTCAAGTATCCAGAACCTGCTGTTCGCGGTCGAGGATTGCGGGGTGAAGGTCTCGCGGGTGGTACTCGAGCCCCTGGCCTCCGCCGAGGCGTGTCTGAGCGAGTCGGATCGCGCCTCCGGCGTCGCGTTGCTGGACATCGGCGGCGGCACCACCGACATCGCGGCCTTCATGAACGGTGCTCTGACGCACACCTCCGTGATACCCATTGGTGGACAGAGCTTCACCTCCGATGTCGCCTACGGCCTCAAGTTGCCCTTCGATTCTGCTGAAGAGCTCAAGATTCGCTACGGCAGCGCGCTCTCTGGGGAGGTGGACTCGGTAGCCGCCGTCAAGCTCGGCGACCGCTTCTACAACGCGCATTTCATGAGCGAGATCCTGGAGTACCGCGCCCGCGAAGCGCTCGAGTACGCTCGCGAGTCACTGGATCACGCGCGCGTCCGCGACGCGCTCCCCGGCGGCGTCGTCCTCACCGGCGGAGGCTCCCTTCTCAGCGGCATGACAGACCTCGCCGAGGAAGTTCTCGGGATGCAAGCTCGCACCGCGAGCCCTCGCCATGTCAGAGACAACGGTAAACCTGTACAAAAGCCTCAGTATTCCACGGCTGTAGGCCTGCTATACTTTTCAGCTAGACAGAATAACCTTCGATCAAAAGGTAAAGGTGCGAAGGCCACCAGTTTTGGTAGCATAGTGTCGGCGGTCAAAAGTTGGTTCCGGGGAGGTTAAACCGGGTCGTGAGAAGAGAACGGGCGACGGGGGGCTATGGAGCTATGTTGGATGCGGGAACGAACTATCTGGCGGTCATCAAGGTTGTGGGGATAGGCGGCGGGGGAACCAACGCCGTGAACCGCATGATCAACTCCGGTTTGCAGGGGGTCGAGTTCATCGCGGTGAACACTGATGCCCAGGCGTTGCAGATGACAGACGCTGACCAGAAGATACACATTGGCGACAAGCTCACGCGCGGCCTCGGGGCTGGGGCGGACCCGAAGATCGGGATGGAGGCCGCCGAGGAGAACAAGGCGGAGATCGAAGAGGCTATCCGGGGC
>JACDGB010000286.1 GCA_013815485.1 Rubrobacter sp. | reverse complement strand
GACCAGCGGTGCGGTGCGCTCCATCGTCCGCCGCCCCGAGTTCGAGGAGCAGGGAAGGCTCTTCTGCTACGCGCTGGACGAGGGCGCGTGGGTGATCGGGGGTCCCATCAACAACGGCGGCATCGCCCTCCGCTGGCTCCGGGACGAAGTCTTCCCCGAGCTTGCGGACACGGCCGAGAAAGAAGGACGGGACCCGTATGACCTGATGGGCGAGATGGCCGGGAAGACACCGGCGGGCTCTGATGGTTTGATCTTCCTGCCGTATCTGACCGGGGAGCGGGCGCCTCAGTGGAACGCCGCCACGCGGGCCACGTTCTTCGGGCTGACGCTCGGGCACGGACGCGGGCACATGGTCCGGGCCGTAATGGAGGGTGTCGCCTTCCAGATATACGCTGTCGCCCGCGTCCTGGAAGAAGTCTCGGGCGAGCCGAAAGAGGTGCGGGCGACCGGCGGCTTCGCACGTTCCGCGTTGTGGCGTCAGATGCTCGCGGACGTGTTCGGGCGCGAGGTCGTCTATCCGGATGGAGTCGAGGGTTCCAGCCTCGGCGCCGCCATGCTCGGTATGAAGGCCATTGGGGAGATTCCGAACCTCGAAGCCGCGAAAGAGATGGTGGAGATCTCCCACCATCATCGCCCGGACGAGGTGGATTCAAAGGCTTACGCGCAACTAATGGAGATCTTCACTCGCCTCTACGAACGGCTCGAACCGGAGTTCGAAGCCCTGAAGAACCTGGAGCTTTCGCCCGAAGATTCAGGTTGATGTGAAATCCAGTCGAATGCTTCGCAACCGATCCCGTTCGTGAGCCGAGAAACACGACTCACGAACCACGGACGTGGCGAACTCTTCACCCGGATGCCACATTACCGCTTCAAAACTGGTCGAAGAAGGCTTTCGTGCCTCGCCAGAAGTTCAAGAAGTAGAATTGAAATCTGTCCCACAGCGAAGCATCATCGTAGCCTTCGCGGGCGACGAGCGGCACGGACTCGACGCTCTCGCCGTCTATGAGAAGCTCCACCTCGCCGAGCTTCTCGCCTTTCCCTGCCTTTGGCGGCAGCTCGCCGGCTTTCACCCGGCGCTCGATCTCTGAGCCAGGGCCGACGAGGCCGGAGACTTCCTCTGCCGCGACGAGCTTACGCGATTCGTCGCGGCGGAAGGGGAGGGTCATCTCCTTGTATACCCGGTCCTGGTTCACGAGCGGCTTGCGGTCGAAGCTGCCGATGCCGTATTCCAGCGCCTGCTCGGCGGCGATGAAGCGTACGTCGTCGGTCGGGGCGTCGAGCACGACCGCTACGTATGACTCGTCATCGGACTCTGCGGAGGCCACGAGCGAGGCTCCGCCCTGGGGCGTGGTCCCTGTCTTGATGCCGGTGGCCGCAGGATAGAATTCCAGGAGGTTGTTGGTGCTCGGGAACTCTATGGTCCTGTCCTGGGTCGTGATGCCGGCGTATCCGGTGCTGACCGTCTCGGCGAAGAACGGATGCTTCATCGCCTCTCTGGCGATAATGGCAAGGTCTCTGGCGCTCGAATAATGTTCTGAGGAGTCGAGGCCGGCGGGGTTATCGAAGCGGGTGTTCTTCAGGTTCAGATCCTCGGCCTTCTGGTTCATCTGTTGGACGCAGGACTGTACGCTGCCGTCGCCCAGATGTTCGCACAGGGCGTAGACCGCGTCGGTGCCGGAGGGGATCAAGGCCGCCCGAAACAACTCTCTGACGCTCACCTGATCGTAAGGATAAAGGCCGACGTTGCTGTAGATCGTCCCCGCGTATGATGCCGCGTTCTCCGATACGGTGACCTCCTCATCGAGGTTCACGCCTTCATCGAGGGCGACGAGGGCGACCATGATCTTGGTCGTCGAGCCCGGTGCTATGCGCTCGTCGGGGTTCTTGCCCGCGAGATATCTTCCCGAATCCGCGTCCGTGAGCGCCCAGGCCCGGACGTCGAGTTCGGGGGCATTGGCTGGCGTCGTTTGCCCGCCGGAGTCCTCCTGCGCCCCGGCGGCCACCGGCGTCACGAGCATGGCCGCCGCGAGCAGGGCCAGCGTCACAATGGTCTTCATCAGGCTCCGAGCCCGTAGCATCCTCGTACCTCTCCTCTCTCCCGGACACAAACACGCCGCCTGTCGAGGGCGGTCCCGTGTATTTTGCACCGGAAGGCTGATTGTTTCTACCCGCATCCCCGAACCAATCTCACTGACGCCGGGCGAGGTACACGCCGATGAGGATGACTAGGCCCCCGATCACCTTGTTCACGCCCAAACTCTCTCCGAAGAACACGATGCCCGAGGTGACGCCGGTGATGGTGATGAGGTACTGATAGACGAGCACCCGGTTGGCCCCGGCGCGGCTGATGCCCCTCTGCCACGCGGCGAAGGCGAAGGCCGTGGCGAAGACCGCCGAGTAGGCGACAGCCAACCACGCCCCGGTATCCACGCTTCCCCAATCCAGGCCCACGAAAAAAGGCGATGCGAACAGCATGACGGCGGGGGCGGCGAAGAGCGCGGGGTACGTGGCGACCGCCAGGGGAGAATAGCGTTGCAGGACGGGCATCGAGAGGACAGTGTATCCGCCCACGCCGATGGCGGCGGCCAGGATCAGGAGGTCCCCTGTCAGACTGGCGCCTTCCATTCCGATCCCATCGTAGAAGACGGCTCCGATGCCGACTATGGAGAGAAACACGCCGAGGACGCCCTTCGCGGTGGGACGCTCCAAGCCGAGCAAGAACCCTAGAACCAGGCCCCATATGGGGGCCGAGGCGAAGATCAACCCCGTGTTCGCGGCGGTGGTCATGCTCACGCCGAAGGTGAAACAGGTCTGGGCCGTCCCCACGCCGAAGCACCCAAGCGCCGCCATGCGCGCTACGTCTCCGCGCTTCAGGCGGCTTTCGGGCTCGAACAGCCGGAGAACCAGGAACAGGATCAAAGCTCCCCCGGCGAACCGCAGGGCGACTATCGCCATCGGGGGCAGAAATCCGGCGGCGTATTTGGTCGTCGCGTAGTTCAGTCCCCAGAAGATGGCCGCCAGGATCAGGGAGACCTCCGTCAGCGCGGCGGCTCTGTTCTTTGCGAGAGTCGTCTTTGCGAGAGTCGTAAATGTCATGGCCCACGATTCTAAGCCCCGGCGGCGATGCTCGCACGAAGAGAGCCGGGAAGGTGTCCGTTAATGTGTGCTTCGAAGGATGCCGGAGGTGGGACTCGAACCCACACGAGGTTGCCCTCACCGGATTTTGAGTCCGGCGCGTCTACCGATTCCGCCACTCCGGCTATAGAACCGTCCGGGATTATACCAGTGTATAAATCCTCTCCGCTGCCGGGCGTGGATCTCGTTTGACAAACGCATTCGCCCCCGGCCATAATTGCGCCCGGATGTGGCTCTCCGCGGATGATGGGAAGTTTTCTCTGGGGAGTTTGGGAATGCAGGCATGGACCGTTCGATGTGTTTTGGGGGTCGGCGGCCAGTTCGAGTAAAGGAGGCAGGGTGGGAAGAATGCGTACACTAGGGGTCCTGGCGATGTTGGGAGTCTCCTCGGTCTTTCTGGCCGTGGGTTGCGGAGGAGCCGGCGGCGGAAGCGGTGGTGGCGGAGGAGCCGAGTCCGTCAAAATAGTCAGCGACCTTCCGCTTCAGGGCGCGAACCGGGCGCAGACTACCACGATGGTCAACGCCATCCGCATGGCGATCGAGGAGCGCAACGGCAAGGTCGGGGGCGTGAACATCGAGTACGAGTCTCTCGACAACGCCACGGCCCAGCTCGGGTCCTGGG